>MHTR01000011.1 GCA_001823155.1 Candidatus Wildermuthbacteria bacterium RIFCSPHIGHO2_01_FULL_48_25 | reverse complement strand
GCTGCCTAAAGGAGCAGAAATGGTACTTTTCAGACTTAGATGTCCGAAGATGGGGTGCAAGGGCTTTCTCTACGACGTTGGCGACAAGAAGAAGCGGGGGGTTACCAAGTACATACTTCAATGCTCCGTATGCTGCACAAAATACGAAGACTAGCGGGCTTTTGCCCGCAGGTGGGAGGCCTCCAGCCTTCCTCTTTTTATTTTGTTTTCAGAAAAAGGTATAGTACAATAACATAACAGGTGTAAAACTATTGTAATAGCCCCATTTCATATTTTTATTCTTATGAGGAAGCCGCGATTCACAGAGGAATTTCTTTGGAAATTATACGAGTTTCTCGAGAGGATGGGCGATATTCATGACAATATGTTTTCTCGTACTTCTTTGAAAGACACACTTAATACCGAATGGCGAAAACTTCGTCATACATACGAAAGGAAGCATAGGAAGAGAAGTTTTAGCCAATTTGTGTCGTATCTTAAGAGTCGTGGATACATTAAAATCCCGGAAGGCGAGGGCGTTTCTTTTCCTCAACTTACGAAAAGGGGAAAGCAGAAAGCCCTGGCCGGGAGAGCCAAGACAACAGAATGGCCGGTTCGTAAAGATGGCAAGATGATTATGGTTATGTATGATATCCCAAAGCAGCGAGCGCAAGTCCGCCATGCGTTCCGCGATAGATTAGAGTTTCTAGACTACCAAATGTTTCAAGAGAGCGTGTGGGTTTCGGACAAAGACGTTGTAGAAGAAACCGAGCAAGCTATGCGTGAATATGGGCTTGAAAGCTGTGTAGACCTCTTCATCATAAAAAAGATACGTGTACAAAAATAACACAGCTGTTAAGAAATTGTTATATCGAGGTTATTGGGAGAGTGGTGTTGATCTTCCTCTTTTTTTTTATTCATCCTTAACCAGGTTAAGGAGGTGTGGTATACTGACGTAATATGATCCCGTTAGAGGCCGCGGTCGCGTATATCTCAACGGGAAACGTACCACAATGAAAGATATGTTTAAACAATATAACAGGGTAGTAGTCGCAGTCACGACCGCGACCTGCCTCTAACGGGATGACAAAGATAGGCATTAATGGTTTTGGTCGCATTGGACGGCTGCTGTTTCGCCAGCTTTTAGAGAAAAACAATATTCAGATCGTTGCCGTGAATGACCTGGGTGACATGGAGAATCTGGCATACCTTTTGCAGTATGACACGGTGTATGGCCGCCTTGAGGCGGATGTGAAAGTAAAAGGAAGGTCTCTTTTGGTCGCGGGGCACGAGGTTCAGGTTCTGCAGGAAAAAGACCCCGCAAAGCTTCCCTGGAGAATGCTGGGAGTGGATGTGGTGGTTGAATCAACCGGAGTGTTTGAGTCGTACGAAAAGGCACGGGTACATGTGGAAGCGGGAGCGAAACGAGTTATTATTACGGCTCCTGCCAAAGACGAGGATTCTGAAGAGGGGAAGACAGTGTTGATGGGAGTGAACGAAGACGCGCTTTCAACCTGCGTTATTTCTTCCAACGGCTCTTGTACCACCAACTCTGCTTCTTCGGTGGTTGAGGTGTTGCGAGAGAAATTGGGAATCAAAAAAGCGGTACTAAGTACGGTGCATGGGTACACCGCGACCCAGAACCTGGTTGACGGAGCTACCCGAGGAAAAGATTTTAGACGAGGAAGGGCAGCAGGTCAGAATATTGTTCCTTCTTCCACAGGAGCCGCAATCGCGGTTGCGAGAGCCGTGAAAGAACTTGAAGGAAAGTTTGACGGCATTGCGTTCCGCGTTCCTGTGGTTGCGGGCTCTGTAGCAGACATCACGTTTGTTGCTTCGCGTCCCACGAGCGTTGAGGAAGTGAACACCATATTGAGTGAAGCTGCGCAATTGCCGCGCTGGAAGGGGATACTAAAGGTTACTGAAGAGCCCCTGGTTTCCTCTGATATCCTCAAAGAACCTTACGGAGCTATCGTAGACCTGAACTTTACCCGAGTTATTGACGGAGACCTCGTGAAGGTGCTATCGTGGTACGACAACGAATGGGGGTATGTGGCGACTTTGGTAAAGCATCTCGAAGCTGTCGCGCGTTCCCTCTAACCTATGCTTATCTTTCCAGTCATCGCGTCTATAGCATCTATTGCGTACGCTGCGTTCTTGGCAGCTGTTGTTTTGAGGGCCCCTGCAGGGGACCCCTTGATGAAGGAAATAGCCAAAGCCATCCAAGAAGGAGCTTTCGCGTATTTGAAGCGGCAGTACCGCACCATTGGCGTGGTTGCTGTTGTTATTTTCGTATTGCTTTGGTTCCTGTTCCCCGAAAACAAAAACATAGCGCTCGGCTTTTTGCTGGGAGCGGCAGCTTCTGCTTTAGCAGGGTTTTTAGGCATGGTGGTTTCTGTGAAGGCGAATGTGCGTGTTGCAGAAGCCGCGAAAACAGGTTTGGAAAAAGCATTCTCGTTTGCATTTAAAGGAGGTGCGGTAACTGGATTCTTTGTGGTAGGTTTGGCATTACTCGCTGTTTCAGGGTTCTATGCTTTGACCAATGATATTCAGGCCTTGGTGGGCTTGGGTTTTGGAGGTTCTTTAATTTCCGTGTTCGCGCGTTTGGGCGGCGGTATTTACACTAAAGCAGCAGACGTGGGAGCAGATATTGTGGGAAAAGTGGAAGTAGGCATTCCGGAGGATGATCTTCGCAATCCCGCTGTCATCGCGGATAATGTAGGAGACAACGTGGGAGATGATGCCGGTATGGCTGCTGATCTTTTTGAAACCTATGCCGTAACCATGGTTGCTGCCATGTTGCTGGGAACGCTTTTATTCCCCGGTGTTTCTGCAGTCCTTGCGTTACCTCTTTTAATGGGAGGAGTCGCGGTTTTTGCTTCAGTGCTTGGAAGCTTTGCGGTGAAACTTTTTGGAAAGGGGATCATGAAGGCGCTGTACCAAGGGCTTGTTGCGTCTGCAGTACTTTCGCTCCTTGGATTCTTCTACGTATTGCAGCGCCTTGGGTTTGAAGAAGAACTTATGCCTTGGTTCTGGTGCGCGGTTATTGGAGTTGCGGTAACGATTCTTATGGTTGCCATTACCGAATACTACACGTCAAAGAACTTCAGGCCTGTTCAAACCATTGCAAAAGCTTCGCAGACAGGGTCTGGAACCAATGTGATTATGGGTCTTGCCATGGGCATGGAGGCAACCGCGGCTCCTATTATAGTAATCGTTGCGGGAGCTTTGGGAGCGTATGCTTTGGGAGGACTTTTCGGAGTTGCCCTGGCAACCGTTGCCATGCTTTCTTTGGCTGGTATTGTGGTTGCCATAGACGCTTTTGGCCCCATTACCGACAACGCGGGAGGAATCGCGGAAATGGCAAATCTCTCTGAAGGAACTCGAGAAGCAACAGACGCGTTGGACGCAGTGGGAAACACCACCAAAGCGGTTACCAAGGCCTATGCCATTGCGTCAGCTGGGTTGGCTGCTTTGGTATTGTTCTTTTCCTACACCCAGGAACTGACGCGGGAAACCGCGGGAATTGCTTTCAGTTTTGAATTGGGGAATCCTTCTGTGCTGGCGGGTTTGCTTCTGGGAGCAGCGCTTCCGTACCTGTTCGCAAGTTTAGCCATGAGAGCAGTGGGAAACGCGGCAGGTTCGGTGGTTGAAGAAGTGCGCAGGCAGTTCCGCGAGATACCGGGCATCATGGAGCGGACCGCGAAACCCAACTATGCCTCCGCGGTAGACATTGTTACCAAGGCGGCCCTGAAAGAGATGATTTTCCCTACGCTCCTTGTAGTACTCCTGCCTCTTGTGGTAGGGTTCCTTCTAGGGCCTGAAGCACTGGGAGGGTTTCTCATGGGAACCATTGTGACCGGTCTCTTCGTTGCTCTCTCCATGACTTCGGGAGGAGGCGCGTGGGACAATGCCAAGAAATACATTGAAGCAGGCGCTTTTGGAGGAAAGGGGAGTGACGCCCACAAAGCGGCTGTCACCGGAGACACGGTGGGGGACCCGTACAAAGATACGGCAGGTCCTGCCATTAACCCTTTGATTAAGGTAGTAAACATTATCGCAATATTAGCAGCAGCATTTTTGGTGTAACGCTATGGAATTAACTGCAGTCATAAGAAAAAAGGAAGCAGAAAAAGTGGATGCCTTGAGAGCGCAGGGAAAGATTCCCGCGGTCTTGTACGGCCCCGGGAAAGACGCGGTGTCTTTGATACTGGACAAGAAGGAGTTTGAGAAGGTGTTCAAGGAAGCAGGAGAGAGCACGCTCGTCATCCTGCGCTTTGACAAGGAAGAACTCCCGGTTCTTATTCATGACATTCAGCGTGACCCCGTGAGTTCGAACATTTTGCACACTGATTTGTACCAGCCGCCTTTGGATAAGAAGATCGCCTTGAAAGTACCTTTGGTCTTTGAGGGCGTTCCTCTGGCAGTGCGCGACTTGGCTGGCACGCTCATTAAGAATATCCAGGAGGTTGAGGTGCGCGCTTTGCCTCGCGATTTGCCGCATGAGATCTCGGTGAACGTGGAGAATCTCGCGACCTTTGAAGCCAGAATTCTGTTAAAAGATTTGCTGAGCGACAATCCGAACGTTGAAATATTGGGCCATGAGGATGAAATAGTAGCCCAGGTTGTGCCTCCCGAAAAGGTGGAGGAAGAGTTGGCGCTTCCGGTTGAAGAAAAGGTGGAAGACGTTGAGAAGATCGAAAAAGAAAAGAAGGAAGAAGAAGGAGAGGAAGAAACAGCAGCGGGAGAGGCCGCTCCCAAGGAACCTGCAAAAGAGAAGAAATGAAACTGAACATACAACGCATCACCATATCTTTCATAACCCTTTTAGCAGTATTGGGTTTGCTTTTGCCCCCGCTTTTGGCGTTTTCTCAGACACCAACCGAGGAACGAACGCAACTGGAGCAGGAACTCAAAAAACTGGAAGCCGAGATAAACGCCATTGAGGGCGACATTACCAAGACCCAGAAGGAAAAGAAAACCCTTGAGAACAATATCTACATTTTAAGGAGCAAGATTTACAAGCTCGACCTTGAAATTCAGAAAAGCGGAAAGCTGGTTCAGGATTTGAAGTTCCAGATAAGCGATACCGAGGCATCTATTGGCCAAACGCTTACCGATGTTGAGGTAAAAAAAGCGCAGGTGAGCGATATTCTGCGGAAATTAGCGCAGGAAGACGTGAAAACCTTCCCTGAAATGGTGCTTTCGAGTTCCACGCTTTCAGGGTTCTTTTCCAACGTGCTGGCTTTGGAATTACTGAATCAAAAGAATAAGGAGTTGCTGGCGAATTTAACAGAGCTCCAGTCATACCTTGCGGTTCAGAAAGGAAATCTGGAATCTGAAAAACAGGAAGAAGAACACTACCAGCGTATTCAGGTTCTGCAAAAGAAAGAAAGCCAGAACACCAAAACGCAGACCGAACAGCTCTTGCAGGTGACCAAAGGAAAGGAGTCTGAGTACCAAAAGCTCTTGGACGACCGCAAGAAGGAAGCAGCGCAAATCAGGAACCGGCTTTTTGAATTGATTGGCGTGCCCCAGGCCCCTACCTTTGGAGAGGCGCTGGCAATCGCAAACTCTGTTTCGGCGCAAACCGGAGTGCGACCCGCCTTACTGCTGGCTGTATTGACCCAGGAGTCTAGCTTGGGAAAGAACGTAGGCCAGTGCTATGTGGCCAATACCCAGACAGGTGCCGGAGTTCGTACCAACGGAGTTGCGGTAAAGAATGTCATGAAGCCCACGCGTGACGTTCAGCCCTTCATACAGATAACGCAAGAGCTCGGAAAAGATTTTACGAAGACCGCCGTATCGTGTCCCATTCCGAGTGTGGGAGGTTATGGGGGAGCAATGGGCCCTGCCCAGTTCATCCCTTCGACCTGGACGCGCTACCGCTCAAGACTCGCTTTGGCCCTGGGAAGGCCGGCTGACCCCTGGAATATCCACGACGCGTTCTACGCGGCAGCTTTATACCTTGGCGATTACGGAGCCAGCAAACAGGACTACAACTCCGAATGGAGAGCAGCTATGATATATTTCTCCGGAACCACGAACACGAGATACCGCTTTTACGGAGATTCTGTGATGCGAATCGCCGCAGGGTATGATGCGGATATCAAGGCCCTGGCGAACAACAACGGCCCGCTTTCTCAGCAATAAAAAAAGAGCGCCGCTTCACGCGGGCTCTTTTGTTTTTTGGTATTCCAGAAGTGCGTCTACCACAGCGTCTAGGCCTCCTTGCAGGATTTTTTCCAGGCCGTGCCAAGATTTCTCAATGCGATGGTCTGTTAACCTGTCCTGGGGAAAGTTGTACGTTCGTATTTTCTCCGCTCGCTTTGCCCAGCCAATCTGCGCCTTTCTTTTGCCCGAAACCGATTCTTCGCTCGCAGATTCTTTTTGTTCAAGCAATCGCGCCGAGAGAAGCGCCATGGCAGATTCCCTGTTTTGTTGCTGGCCCCGTGAACCTTGCGAGGTGACCACAAGGCCTGTGGGTTTATGGGTCAACCTCACCGCGGTTTTCCGTTTGTTCACGTTCTGGCCTCCAGGGCCTGAAGCGTTGTAAAACTCAATTTCAACATCAGCGGGGTTAATCTGAAGCTGGGAAGAAGTGGGTTTAGGCAGAACCGCAATAGACGCGGTTGAAGTATGCACCCTACCTGCTTTTTCAGTCGCGGGAATTCTTTGGACCCTATGCACCCCGCCTTCGTACTGGAGCTTTTCAAAGGCGTCTTCTCCTTCAAATAGAATGGAAGCTGACTTTATTCCTCCAAGTTCAGTTAAGGTAAGGTCAAGAGCGGTTTCTTTCCAGCCCTTTGCCTGAGCGTACTTCTGGTACATTTCTGCCAAATCCTTGGCAAACAGAGCTGCTTCTTCGCCTCCGGTTCCTGGCCGCACCTCGATGATCAACGAAGTGGGAAAGTTCTGTTCCTGGCGCGTTGTCACTTCTTCTATTTCCTTTTCCAATAACTGTATCTGGTTCTGGAGGGCAACGAGTTCTTCTTGCGCCAAAGAAGAAAGTTCCTGGTCACCTTCGGTTGTCAGGATTTCCTTGTTCTCCTCGATTCGCTGTTTCAGTTCTTCCAGTTCCTCCGTCTTTTTGAGGACTTTTTCAAGGAACGCCCGTCGTTTCGAGAGTTCCTGAAACTTTTCCCAATTGGAAATGAGCTCGGGGTTGGTGAGTTCTTGAAGAAGTGTTTGGTACTCTTCCTTGAGGGGAGCGGTGTCTATCACGCCTTTTTCTTTGCCTTGAGAAGTCTTGCCTTGAACTTCTGGATCTGGCCTACCTGGTCGGTTGACCGGTCCTTCTTGGTGTAGAAGGGATGGCAAGCTGAACATACCTCGGTTTCAATGAGTTCAAGGGTTGCCCCTACGGTAAAGGTGTTGCCGCACGAGCACGCCACCTTTGCCTTTGGGAAATAGGTTGGATGTATTTTCTCTTTCATCGAAACCAGTCTATCACACTTGATTTCCCAAGGCAAGCATGGTATAGAGAATCGTGATATGCCGATTGAATTAAAAGATACTCCGCCAACTGGCGAACAGAAGGTTAATCCCGTTCTTGACGAGATGTCAAAAGCGGGGCTTCAGTTTGGCCACAAGACCTCGAAAACCCATCCTAAGATGAAGCTTTACATCGCGGGCATTCGCAACACGGTGCACATCTTTAATTTGGAAAAAACAAAAGAGAAGTTAGACAGCGCCCTGGAGTTCGTGAAAAAACTGAGAAGTGAAGGGAAAGTACTCCTGCTCGTGGGCACTAAGGTGCAGATACGGAACTTGGTGAAATCCGCCGCGGACGAATGCGGCATTCCCTATGTGGCGGAACGCTGGATCGGA
>MHTR01000010.1 GCA_001823155.1 Candidatus Wildermuthbacteria bacterium RIFCSPHIGHO2_01_FULL_48_25 | reverse complement strand
GGGAGCAGAGCCGATCAGGCGATTATTGGAAGACAAGAATACAAAAGCATCGGTGGGAGTGCATTGGATGGCGGAAAAGGTAGACGAAGGGGAAGTGATCGTGGAAGATTTTAAGGAAGTTTCGAGCACCACGATGGAGGGAGTGTATAACGAACTGTATCCGCTTTACAGTAAGGTTTTGATTGAGGTTTTAGGAAGCCAGTCGAATGTGATATTGGAGGCCGCAAAAAACGGCGTGTGCGTTGCACGGCAGGCGCGGCAGGAAGATTCCAAAAGGATTTGGGAAATTCGGAATAACCCTTTAATACGCGAGTATTCAACATCAAAAGATCCAATTTCTTTTGAGAGGCATGCGCAGTGGTTTGAGCAGGCATACTTTCAAGGTAAAAAAAATCTTTGTTTCGTAATCGAATGCCAGGGAAACGTTACAGGATATTGCAGATTTGATTGTAATGACGCGAGTAACGCGTATACGATTTCCATCGCAGTTGATCCCGTATATCACGGGAAAGGCCTCGGGTATCAACTTCTTTCGAGTTCCCTTCTACATATTCATCAGCGCTTTGCGGTCAATGCTGCGGTAAAAAAAGGAAACCCCGCGTCTGCCGCGTTATTCAAAAAGAGTAACTTTGCGCTCGTCAATGAGGACGAGCAGTGCTATTATTTTAAGCTCGAGAGCAGAGCCGATCAGGCGATTATTGGAAGACAAGAATACAAAAGCATCGGTGGGAGTGCATTGGATGGCGGAAAAGGTAGACGAACAAGGCCTTAATTGATACTCTGAACCTTATAGGGGTATGAAACATAGGATTATTGCGCTCATCCAAGCGAGGATGGGATCAACGCGCCTTCCCGGAAAGGTGATGAAAAAAATTAACGGAAAGACCGTTATAGAAATTATCTATGAACGGGTGAAAGCCGCGAAGAAAATTGATGATATTGTCTTGGCAATTCCTGGTAGCAAAGAAAACGATGTGCTTGCAGTTGAAGGGAAGCGGATTGGGGTGAAGACGTTTCGATTTGCCGGCAACGAAAACGACGTCATCTCGCGGTATCTCGGCGCCATTGAATATATGGGCGGTGCTGATGCAATGCTGCGGGTTACCGCGGATTGTGTGTTTGTTGATCCCGCGCTCGTTGATCAGCTTGTTCGCGTATGTAGAGAAAAGTTTGAACGGTATGATTATTTTACGAATATTTGTCCGCCTTCATTTCCCGATGGGTTTGACCTTGAAATTTTTCCCATGCGAACATTGAATGCGCTTAATAAAGAACTGCGAAGCATCCATGGGCGCGAGTGGTTTTCGCTGTATGTGGGTAAGCACTCCAAGCGATTTCGCACCTATAATCTTAGGGCGCGCCACCCCCATACAGATATGAGAGTTGTGATTGATTTTCCAGAGGATTTGACGCTTGCGAGAAAAATCTATTCTGAACTCGCGCCCCGCAAAAAAGTATTTTCGTTTCGTGATATTATTAATCTACTCAAACAAAAGCCGGAATTTCGCAGGATCAACGCAAAATATCTTGGCTATGTATCAAAACCAGTATGAGTATTGCGTTGCTTGAGGGAAAGCAGAATCCAATTCGGGAAAAGGCGCCCCATTCGATTGGTAAAGAAGAAAAGGCGGCCGTGCTTGCCGTTATGGAAGACGGGGAACTTTCTCATTTTTTGGGAAGATCCGGAGAAATGTTCTTAGGGGGAAAGCGGGTAAAAGAACTTGAACGGCAGGTAAGAGAATATTTTGGAGTTGCGCATGCCGTATCGTTTAACTCTGGAAGCACCGCGTTGCAGGCGGCGGTAGCCGCGCTTGGCATTGGGCCGGGAGACGAAGTCATAACATCTCCTTTTACTATGTCGGCAACAGCTTCTGCGATTTTACTGAATAACGCGTTGCCGGTTTTTGCCGACATCAGTCCTGATACGTATTGCATTGACCCTGTTTCAATTGAAAAGAATATTACTCCGCGAACTAAAGCTATTCTTGCGGTGAATCTTTTTGGCGCTTCCGCGGATTACGAAAAAATTAAAGATATAGCGCAGAGACATAAGCTCAAAATAATTGAAGACAACGCGCAATCAATAGGAGCTGCATATCAGGGGAGGTATACGGGAACCATCGGGGATATTGGCGTATGCAGTTTTAATTTTCACAAAATTATTCATTCTGGAGAAGGAGGGATTCTGGTTACCAATAATGATCGCTACGCATTTCGAGCGCAGCTTGTGCGAAATCATGGGGAAGTGGTTATCGATGATCTCATTGCCCAGGGCGCGTATGAACCGGTTGTTGGAAGTAATTACCGCTTGAGCGAATTACACGCGGCGATTGCAATAGAGCAATTCAAAAAACTTGAACGCATTATTCATGAACGCCGGCAGGCGGCAGAATATCTTACTCATTGCCTCAAGAAGTTTTCTTGGATTGTTCCGTATGAATTAGAGCATGACAACGCGGGCGTGTACTATGTTTATCCATTCAGAATTCTTTCAGGAGAGATCGGAATTCAAAGGAAAACACTTGCAAGGGCAATGGAGGCTGAAGGATTCCCCGTGGGGGAGGGATATCAAAAACCGCTTTATTTGTTGCCGCTTTACCAGAGGGAAAAAATGTTTTTGAATTCGCAGTATCCTTTTATGTCTTTAGATTATGGCCATGGCGTGAAGTATTCCAAAGGTCTTTGTCCCGTGGCCGAAAGTATGTATGAAAAGGATTTAGTGATAACGACTATTTTTCAACCGCCCAATACGTTATCTGATATTGATGAATTTATTTCTGTCATAAAGAAAATTGAAGAATACCGTGAAGAACTCCGCGAGTATGAAAAGAAAACGGCTCATTAGAGTGCTTTTTGTAAGCCATAATCCCGGAGGGTTTCAAGCAATTTTCCCCGTATATAAAAGACTCAAGGGAAATCCAAAGTTTTTTGTTGATTATATTTTTGCGGATGAAGCGCAAAGCATTGCGGAAGATTCACAAGTGCAGTTTATTCCGGTTAAAAGAGTCACTGAGAAATATATAGAAAAGAAATGTAGTGTGATGCGGCCGGACATTTTATTGTTTGGAACGAGTGAAGGATTAAGTATTGATAAGCTCGCGGTTTTAGTTGCGCGCGAGCAGCATATTGTATCGGTTGCATTAATAGATTATTGGAGCAACTATGTGATGCGGTTTTCTGATCCGGGAAAAGAAAATCTCGCATATCTCCCCGATTGGATTTTAGTTATGGACGAATATACCAAGCAGGAGATGATAAACGAAGGTTTTTCTGCCAATCAAATTATTGTTACGGGAAATCCATTTTTTGACACCTTGCGTTATTCAAAAAAAGAGGAAAATTTTCCGGCTCGCCTCGTTTCTTTTTTTGATGAACCTTTAGATACGATTTCAAACGAGGTTCGAATATTCCAGGATTTAGTGAATGCTCTTGAGGAGTTAGGCATGAATGCAAAAGTGGCAGTTAAGCTTCACCCGCGCTCATCAAAGAAAAATAAATACAATTCTGTTATCAAGAAAAGCATTCTTGATATTGAGGTTGATCAGGTAACTCCAGCTGATGATTTATTCAGAAAGTCTGATTTAGTGCTCGGTATAGCTTCTACGGTTCTTTTTCGCGCTGCAATGGAAGGGAAAAGAGTGTTGAGTTATCAGCCGGGAAATAAGGGTCATGATACGCTTATTACGAATGCCTTGGGGCTCTCTTTGGGCGTATATCAAAAATCAGATTTAAAAAAACAATTGCTTTTCCTGCTTCAAAAGAGGCAAAGATGTAAAAATGAAAAGATCGCTAAGGCGTATCTTGCGGGTTGCGCAACCGACAATGTCATCCGCTTTTTAGATGCGTTAGCTTGCAAAAAAGAAAGTAATGTGGCATGAATGAGTTATGAAATATTTTCTTGAAGGTTCTCTTGTAGCGCTTCGGCCTCTTTTTGAGGCCGACATTCGGTTGCTTTGGCAATGGCTCAACGACCGCGAAGCTACCTATTTTATGTTTTATGGGCAGCGTCCGCAAACCGAGGAACAGGTACGAGAGCATTTTATGAAGCAAGCTACGAATGAGTCGAATGTATTGTGCATTATCCTTAATAAAAAGAACGCCCGTCCCATAGGATTTGCCGGACTTTATGACTTGCATTTTACCGCGAGAAGCGCGGAATTTAGAGTTTTTATTGGAGAAAAAAAATTCTGGGGCAAAGGATTCGGGACTGAAGTAACCGAGCTGTTGACGTTTTACGGCTTTGATCGTTTGAACCTTAATCGGATATATCTTGGAGTAACATCGGAGAATAAAGGAGGAGTGAAGGCATACGAAAAAGCAGGGTTTAAACGGGAGGGGATTCTTAAAGATGATATCTATCGAAATAGCCGATACTATGACTCTATTCGCATGGCAATTCTTCGCGACAATTACTATAAAACTCACTACTCTGCTCACAAAAAGAGATTTTCTTTATGAACGCGTTGCCTCCTTTGCGAGCAGCAGTCATAGGATGCGGTAAAATAGGGGCCGAAGAATTGCTGTATCCAAAAGCGCTTCGACCGGCAACGCACGCAGCCCTGTTTTCAGAGCAAAAGAGAATTACCGTACTTGCTTTGGTTGATAGCAGTAAAAGCCAACTAGAAAAGGCGAAACGCTTATTTCCTCGCGCTTTTTTATTTAGAAGCGTACAACGCATGATGAAGGAGATACAACCGGATATTGTTTCTGTTGCGGTTCCGACTCCCATGCACGAAAAGATCATAGGAGAGGTTGTTTTTTATCATCCCTTGGCGGTTATTTGCGAAAAACCATTGGCTTTGCAGATGAAAGCTGCGGAGCGAATTGTTGATCTCTGCAGGAAAAGAAGAATTATGTTATTTGTGAATCATACCCGGAGATTCGATCCTGAACTTCTTAAGGTAAGAAGAGAGATTAAAAAGATAGGTCCAATCGTGCAAGGCACAGCGTATTACACGAGAGGACTTTTCAATAATGGGACTCATCTTGTAGACCTTTTGCGATTTTACTTGGGCGAGGTTGAATCGGTTTCTGGGCTTCGTAATCGCGGAACAGAACATTGGCAAGATCTAAAAAACGATATGAATGTCGACGGCATGCTTCTTTTTAAGTCGGGATCCCGCGTAGCGCTTCAATCATTCGACGCAAACGATTATTCGATTTTTGATATCGTTTTGTACGGCCGCAAGGGAAGTATTCCTCTTACCAAGCGCGTAAAAGGAAGCATGAAAGGCCTTGGTATTCACGTAATTGACTGTTTAGATGGCAAGGCAAAACCGATGAGTACCGGGGAAGACGGGCTTGAAGCGCTAGAGATTCTTTTTGCACTCAAAAAGAGCGCCGAGCTTCAGGGAAGGGCGGTAAAAGTGATCTAAGACGTTTTCCAAAGCTGGCGTAAAAACTCTGTTTCTTTGCGCCCGACAGCTTTTAAAATATAGAGGAAAGCGCCATATAGCAACACTCCAGCAATTATTGCGAAAAACATAGCAAGAAGACTTTTCGGGTTTAGTATGAGTAGTACAAAAGACATTCCCACTGACGCAGCAATGCTTTTGCAAAGAGGTATCCACGGCAAAGAAAAAGAGAGATATCGCGATGAATATATCCAAGCAACAAGGCAGAGGGCCATGTATGAAAGAAGGGTGGCGAATGCGGCGCCCGCAATACCCCAGAAAGGAATGAAAAATAGGTTGAGTAGAACGTTGAGAGCTGCGGCGCCAATCCACATGACTCCAGTCGCGGTTGTTTTTTTAAAGAGGTAGAGGATTTGTATAAAGATTCCATATGCAGCGAAAAAGAGAAAACTTGCCGCGGCGACTGGAAGTACTAAGGAGGAATGGTTTGCGATGTCTGGCGTGGTAAAAATCGTAAGTATTGGTTTTGAAAGAATACTCAAGCCGAATACCGCCGGAATGAGGATAAAAAAAGTGTATTTAAAAGTTTCCTGCAAGTATCGCTGTATTTCTCGCGTGTTATTTTCCGAGAAAAATCTTGCCAAGAGCGCGGGGAGAATTAACCCTATGGGAAGCGTAATCGTATTGAGCATGAAAGCGAATGAATAGGCGGGCGCGTAATACCCAACAAAGAGAACGCCAAGCATAATGCCGATCAAATAATGGTCTCCGACTTGCACGACCCGGTATGCAAGATTGGTGGCTACCATTGGTACGCTGAACCGCAAGTACTCTTTGAGGAGGGAGAAGTTGGGACGCTTGAAGCCTATCTTTTGCAGAATGGCAACTAAAAGGATAAAAAAAGTTATACTTCTCGCGATGACGAGAGAAAGTATGGCTCCGTAGAGTTCGAATCCCAGCAGGACGGCCAAGGAAATAAATATGATTTCTGCTAGCGGAACCCCCACAATATAGAACGAAAGCTTCTTCGCTTCTTGGAGTGCCTGGAGTACGCTGGATAACAAAAAACCTAACGACTGAAGGATGACAAGTATGCTAAGAAAAAAAATGAGTTGGTGGGGTATTTGAAGAATACCGCCGAGTTGTCTGGCGAATATGATCAGGAGTATCGCGAGACAAAGAGTAATGCCGAGAACAAAGAGATTCGTTGACCAGACCTGTTCTTGGATTTCCTTTTCGCTTTTTGTCCCCGGAAGGAACCGTATGAGTGCGTTGGGCAGACTTAGGATGGCGAGTGGCACTATAAAATTGAGCGTGATGGAAAATTGAGCCCAAATTCCGTATTGTTCCGCTCCGAGGAACTTCGTCAGAATAGGAATAAGGATGATTCCTCGCAGATTCGTGAGTATCTGAGCAAACCCCACAAGGCCGATATCCTTTACAAACTTTATATGATGTGGCATTCTTAGAATGTTAGCATAAAGTTTCATTTCTATGAAATTTTGTTTTCTCATTAATAATGCCAATTTTCTATCGGAGTTTTTGGGTAACATTGCAGAACGGGCGCTTCAAAATGGCGACTCATGCGGGGTTGTCTTCAATAGTAAGGTTGCCGAATACGAAAAAAAGCGCTTCTTTCCCAAAGAGGCGGCGTTCATTTCAAAAGTCGATTGGTGCATTGCGCACTACGACCCCACGGAAAAAGAATTTGGGGATTTTTCATGGCGGGATTTCCTTCCCATTTTCGACAGATTTAGATATTATACTTTTGACTATAAAAAATCAGTAGGAGCGGTTTCCCAGCTCTATCAGTTTTTTAATTGGATCGTTCAGACCCAAAAACCTGATGCTTTCATCGGAGAACCTCCGGCGGGATTATTTGGAGAAATAGCATATTATTTTGCAAAGAAACATCATATTCCGTTCCTTGGGGTTGCGGTTTCAAGAATAGAAGGGCGGCTTGAGATTTTTGATTCAGAATACACCGATTCGCGGTTCCAGAAAACCTTTGAAAATCTTGGAGCAAGCGATCTTTCAACTGCTGAAAAAGAACTGGGTAGCCAATGGATCAAGGCATTCTTATCTCACGAGAAAGTTCCTTCCTACGTAAAAGTCGGTAAAATATCTTTTTCGCAAATTGAGCTGATGTCGCATTATGTGAAAAGGATGAAAGAGGTTGGCAAGATTTTTTTTGCATATTTGCGCGACAGAAATAAGTTTCAAGCCTATGATTATGAAAGCGAGGCAATATTTCACAGAGCAATATTCGCTCTTTTTGAGGCGGAAAAGAGGCAATTCCGCATATGGTCGCAAAAGCGCCTCTTTTCTTTCCGGCGCAAAGACGAAGTATATTTTCTCTATCCTTTGCAGGTTCAGCCCGAAGCATCAACCTTGGTATGCGCGCGATATTATTATAATCAGGCGCAAAGCATTCACAATATTGCCTTTTCCCTTCCTTTCCCTTGTAAGTTGTATGTAAAAGAGCATCCCGCGAGCATAGGAACAAAACCAGCGTCATTTTATGCAGGGCTTCGGCGCATTCCCAATGTGGTGCTGATCTCTCCCAAAGAGAACGTTCAAAATCTTGTTCGCGCCTCGGCTGGCGTGATTACTCTTTCAAGCACGCTTGGCATGGAATCGGCTTTGGCGGGAAAACCAACCTACGCACTAGGGGATGTTTCATATGAGTATCATCCTTGGTGCGCGAGAGTAAAAAACTTCGACGAGCTTGAAGAGAAAATTCGTTTTGATATTCAACATCCAAAGTCTCTGTTGGGATTGGATGCTATGAACCTGCGTTTCGCAGTTTCGTATCTTCGCAACACGATCCAAGGGAATATTTTTGATCCAAATACCCGCGACACTAATAACTATGATGCGATTTTTGCGTATGTCAGAGACCGTGCCATTTCAGCAAGAACCAAATAATTGCCTAGTTTGCAAAAAAGGCGAGGTTTTCTCATTTATTCAAAACTATCGCGATGAACGAGGGGCTTTCTCTTTGTATGAGTGCGGAGAATGCAAAGCGCGATTTTGGGTACCTTTGAAAAACCTCGGCGCGCAGTGGTATGAACAAAGGAGTGGATATTCTACCGCGAACCTCGTGAAGCCGGTTATTTCGCGGGGGTACCACAAAAAGTTTTTTGCTCTCCACCCCTCGCTCACGAGGAAGTCTCTTTTGGATGTTGGCTGCGGATCGGGAGAATTTCTTGCGAAAGCCGAAAAAAAGGGAGCCGCAGTTTGGGGCTTTGATTTCGATGGGGTTGCGATCTTGGCCGCGAAAAAACATTTTGGACTTTCTCGCGTATACGCAATGACGCTCGAAGAATTCGCGCAAAAAGTGAATCCTCCGAAGTTTGACATCATTACGTGTTTTGAAGTCATTGAACACGTTGATGATCCGGGGCAATTGATAGAGCGATTGATAGGTCTTCTCAAGCCCGAAGGGAAAATTGTGCTGAGTACACCTTCTAGAGAGCGCTTAGTTCCGAATTCTAATATGTGGGATTTTCCCCCGAATCACTTAACGAGGTGGAACAAAGAGGCCCTCACGAATGTCTTTGGGTCATTCGGATTTGAGATGAGTTCGCTGTATTACGTTGAAGGATTTCGTTTTCTTCTGGAGGCAATAAATGGAAAGCTTAGATTTGGAATAGTCAAAAAAGTTCAAAAGGGGTTGAGAAATAATGAGACAGCGAGTTCGTTTTTCACGAGAAGCGTTTCTGTTTTAGCGGTTTTGAAAGAATATCTTTTTGGTTTCATGCCCGCCTTTTTACTTTGGATTTGGAGTTTTTTTGCGGGAAGTAAAAATGGATCAATGCTCGCGGAGTTTCAGAGAAAAGAATCTGCTCACGGCAAGAAAAAGCTTCTTTTTTTCATTCCAACGCTTGCTCAGGGCGGCGGAGAGCGGGTTGTTTCGGAACTCTCGCTCCATACACCGGAAACTATTGAGCGGAAGATTGTATTGTTTGAGAACAAAGTAGCGTATCCCTACAAAGGTGAATTAATCAACCTTGAGGTGCCGATCTCATTGAATTTCTTTTTGCGGGGATTATACTTTTTTATCCGACTTTTCAAGTTTAGAAAGATTCTTGCAAAGGAACGCCCTGATTTTGTGGTAAGTTTTGGAGCCGGCGCGAATATGATCAATCTTCTGCTTAATTCACAAAAAGCGATCGTGCGCGTTGATAACTTTTTTTCAAAGAATAACGCCGGGTTTTGGAGGGGTGTATACAGCATTTTTATCAAACTCTTTTTTAACCGCGCGCAGAGAATCATTGTTGTTTCGCATGTCGCTGCAGAAGATTTAGTAAAGAATTTCAATGTGCGCAGAGAAAAAATCAAAGTTATCTATAATCCCGTTGATGTTCAAAAAATTCAAAAGTTATCAAGAGAACCCTTAGGCGCGCAATATAGAGAAGTTTTTCGGAACTTAGTTGTAATTACCATGGGCCGGTTCACAAAACAAAAAGGCCAGTGGCATCTTATTGAGGCCTTCAAGAAATTTAAGGAAATAGTTCCAGGCGCGCAGCTTGTTATTCTTGGAGAAGGAGAGTTGCGGGAATCATTCCAAAAACTCGCAAAAAATAGTGGGATGGCAGATTGCGTGCATTTTCTAGGGTGGCAGAAAAACCCATTCCCGTTTTTGAGGGCGTCAAAACTTTTTGTTCTTCCTTCTTTGTGGGAGGGGCTTCCCACAGTGCTTTTGGAAGCAATGGCATGCGGCCTCCCGGTGATTTCCGCAGACTGCAAGTCGGGGCCGAGGGAAATTTTGGCGCCCAAAACCGATATCAACAAAACCGCCACGGAAGTGGAAATAGGAGAGTACGGCATGCTTGTTCCGCCAGAGGATGAAAAGGCATTGATAGATGCCATGGCGCGTCTCTGTAAGGACGTGAGCCTGTGTCTTGCACTTAAAGGGAAATCGGCGCAGAGAGCTCAGGATTTTGATGCGCAAAAACTTATAAAAGACTGGGCTTTTTTATGGTAATAAGGTAGAGTCAATAATTATATGGAAAACACAAAATTAAAAGAAATCATTGTGTATACTTACGGAGCGTTTGATCTTCTTCACGTAGGGCATCTTCAGCTCCTGCAGGAGGCAAAGGCTCTTGGAGATAAGCTTATTGTTGGCGTCTTTACAGACGAGGTTGTTGAAGCTTTCAAGAGAAAGCCCATAATTCCTCAAAACCAGCGCATGGAAATGCTGAAAGTGTTGAGGTTTGTTGATGAGGTTGTATCACAAGAAGAGCTTGCTCCAGATACGAATCTCAAGAAATATAAGCCGGATGTTCTGGCAAAAGGCCCAGGAGCGAGTTGGGAGCCAGGCAAAGAAGCTCCAGGCACCGTAACGATGAAGGAACTTGGGGGCGAGTTGGTATTCTTGAACTATCATGAGGGCGCCTCAACCTCTGACATTATCGCAAGGTGCAAAGAATCGGCTGCGAAAAAAGAGAAACTCGACCCAAAAAGCGCTTGAAGCGCTTTTTGGTTTCTTAGTGTTTAAAAGGGAGAAATACTACTCCGTGGAGCTCAAGGACAGTGATTCCTAGAGTTTTGCTTTTCTGTCTTGTGAGTTTAACTAACTGCTCAAAGAGTTCAGCGTCTCTGTTGATGTCGAGATACAGGTCTTCTTTGTCGAACATGATGTGCTGGTTCTGGATTTTCGCCACAATTGCTTCGAGGTTTTCGATGCCTCGCTTTGTTTCAATCTTAGGCACAATGCCAACATGAGAGGGGAGTCGCATTTTTATTGCATAAATAGCGTCGGGCTCCTCAACGTTTGAGACTGCAAAATATTTGATTTGGGGGAACTGGGGAATGATCGCAATGGTTTCCTCAAGCGCAATAGTGGGTTTAGGCGGCTTGGTTCTGCCTTGTGGATAGTCTAAATATACGTCGTGTTTTATATCCTTCAATGTTTCCATCAACTTCTCTTTTGTGGAAATCCAGGCAACGTTTACTCGTACAACCGCGTGGTCGGGGAGTGAAAAGCCGCCCTTTGCCTCAAGGTGGTTTGAGATAATGAGCATTTCTTCCGCAGAGGAGCGAGGCTTTGCGAGGGATTTCTGGTGTTCTTCGTAGCTCGAAACAACCAAAACCGGCTCGTCATTCTCCACAACCACGATTTTCCCACCCGGATTCCCCAAAAGCGCTTTGATTTTCTTCAAATCCATACGTTAGTTCTTTATCATATTTTTCTCATATATGCAAGTCCAAAGAAAACGCCCCGAACCAACCAGGTTCGGGGCGTGCCTTCCTTGGTGGGAAGACCTTTACCTCGCTTTCTGGAGGAGGCGCTCCTTGAGCGCGTTCGCTGCCTCCTTGGTTATGAGGCCTTCTGTGGCAGCCTTGTCGAGCTCGGCAGAGATGTTCTTGACCGAACTCGGGAGCCGTTGGCCAAGGCCTGGCGCAACGCAGTGAGCGTGGAAGTGAGTAGAGGAGCTTGCACGGACGCCGTTGTTGACTGTCATTCGGAAGTCTCTTCCTAGATGTTTGTTGCACAGCTGGTTTCCGACGACCTGGAGTTGTCCTCGGATCGCCACATCTAATGGCGATTCGTTTCCCACATGGTGGGAAGTTGTCGCGAAGATGTAGTGTTTGCCCGGCGGCTCTATAGAGCTCATGCCCGGGAGAGAGGGTAGTAACACCCAGTGGATTTGAAGCGGCTGTCCCATGATCGCAAGGTTGAGATCCCCTTCCTCAATAGGAGTTCTTCCTACAAGGGGATCTTCGCAGAATGTACATCCTTCCTGCAGTATTCCCATTCATGTCCTCCGCGTTTTTGCTAGTGAACGTCGTTGATACTGCTGAAATACTAGCATATTTCGTCTTGACTGTCAAGGTTGAGCAGAGAGCGCAAATGTGGTACAGTAACGGGATGAAAATAGGCAGAGCGGAGTTTGATATAAAGAAACTCACACGATATATTGGGAAGTTTATAACGCACCCCATATTGTTTGCGGTACGTTTTTTGTCTTACTTTATGCCCCGGAGCAAAAATATCTGGGTACTAGGGCATCCGACAAAGTTTGACGGAAACAGCAAGTATCTTTTCCTTTTTTTGCAGAATACTAAACCAAAAGATATAGAAGCAGTTTGGATTTCAAGGAGCAAAACAATAGTACGGGAGCTTTTAAGTCATGGATACCGTGCCGAGTATTACTTTTCTTTGGCTGGGGTATGGCACTGCCTGCGGGCAAAATACTTTATTGTTGATACGTCAGTTGAAGTTATTAGCTATTGGCTTTCTGGGGGAGTAAAAGTCGTTAACCTGTTTCACGCGCTTCCCATTAAAAAAATGGAGCAGGACGTGACCAGGGGTGATTCAACCGAAGTAATCCTGTTCCATTCTAAGGGACTGGTAAAGTTTATTATGCGTTTCTTGTTTCCTTGGAGATTCGTGAAGCCCGCGTTTGTGCCAAGCTCCTCTCCTCTGTACACCGGTGTTTTTTCTTCCATGTTTAGGCTTGGGAAAGAACGTATCAAGGAAACTGGCATTCCCCGCAATGATGTATTGTTCTCTGAAATTTCAGGCATGGAACTTGGGCTTGATGAAAACGCGTTCGGCAAGGTGCGGGAAGCGAAAAGCAGGGGAATGAAAGTTGCAATATATGCTCCCACGTTCCGCGATACAGGTGACCAGCATTCCTTTTTAGAAGAACCAGAAGCTTTGCAAAAACTCAATGCCTTGATGCAGAGTTTGAATGCCCTATTTCTCGTAAAGATCCACCCGTTTATGAGAATCAAAGTTCCGCAAGAGGATTATCAGAACATTTTTTTTGCCAATCCAAATACAGATTCGTATCCTTTGCTCAAGCTTGCCGATATTCTTGTCACAGACTACTCTTCTATTTTTGTGGATTTTCTTTTACTCAACCGCCCGGAGATTTTCTTCCCATATGATTATGAAAAATATGTTACCAAAGACAGAGAGCTGTATTTTGACTATAATGAGTTTACCCCCGGTCCAAAGGCGCGCGTATTCAGCGAATTCCTTGGCGTGCTTGGAAAAACGCTTCAAGGAGAGGATGATTTTGCGCAAAAGCGCATAACACAGCGAGACCGTTGTTTCAGCAAAATTGATTCGAATGCGAGCAGGAGAACTATTGATGAGATCCGCAATATTTGATATCCTATTTCTATGCAAAAAACACGGAATAAGAGGCCGTATCTGGGCAATGTTGGAATTTTGGGAAATGGGGAAGTAGGGCAAGCCACAGCGAAGTTTTTTGTTAGGCCCCAAATAAAGGACCTCAAGCGGAAAGATGATTTTACCGGCATTGACGTGCTGCATGTTTGTATTCCCTGGAGCAAGAGCTTTGTGGACATTGTGAAAGGGGAAGTACGCGTGTTTAAACCCAAGCTGGTTATCATTCACTCTACGGTGATACCAGGCACGACAAAGAAAATAGGGAAGCTCGCGGTGCACAGCCCGGTGCGAGGCGTTCACCCCAACCTCCACAAAGGGATCCGAACATTCGTGAAATACATTGGAGCAGACGATAAAAAAACAGGGCTGTTGGCAAAAAAGCATTTGGAAAGCGTTGGCATGAAGACAAAGGTTTTCAGCCCTTCTTCAACAACTGAACTGGGAAAGATCTTGGATACCACGTATTACGGCGTGTGCATCGCGTTCCACAAAGAAATGATGCGGCTGTGTGACTCGTTCGGGGTTGACTTTGACTCCGTGATGACCGATTTCAACAAAAGCTACAATAAAGGATACGCGGAGCTCGGCATGAGCCACGTGGTGCGGCCGGTGCTCAAAGCGGAAAAAGGGCCTATTGGCGGGCACTGCGTTGTTCAAAACGCGGAGCTTCTCGATACGTTTTTCAAAAGCAAGGCCGTTGACTTAGTACTCGCGCATAAAGGGAAGAAAAGCCATGGGTAAAAAGATATTGATAACAGGCGGTGGCGGGTTTATTGGTTCCGCGCTTGCCAGAAACTTGGTTTCCAAAGGTTTTGGAGTGCGGCTTTTTGACGTTGATTTTACTTCTCACAATCTTTTGTGCGAAAAGCTTGGAGATTTCCCAAACACTGAGAAGGTGCAGGGGAGCGTTCTTGACGCAACAGCGGTGCAGAACGCGGCCAAAGGGTGCGCGTATGTTGTGCACTTGGCCGCTATTTTGGGAGTGAGGCGCACGGAAGTAAAACGGCTTGAGTGCCTGAATGTGAATATCTTGGGCACGATAAACGTTTTGGAGGCATGCATAAAGGAGAAGGCGGAAAAAATCCTTCTTTCCTCATCGTCTGAAGTGTATGGCGAGATAGACGGTTTGCCGGTGCGCGAAGATGCTCCTAAGCATCCTATTTCGGTATACGGTGTCACCAAGCTGGCTGGAGAAGAATATCTCAAGGCCTATGCTTCGAGGTACGGCCTGAAGTACGCTATTGTGCGGTTTTTCAACGTGTACGGCCCTGGCCAGGTTGCCGAGTTTGTGATGTCGCGTTTTGTGAAAAGCGTAACTGAAGGCAAGCCCTTGGTCATTTATGGAGACGGTTCGCAGATACGCTCGTTCTGCTTTGTTGAGGACGCGGCAGAAGGCGCGGCAAAGGCTTTGCTCGATCCGATGGGCGACAACCAGATTTTCAATATTGGCAACGACACGGAACCCGTTTCGATACAAGACTTGGCGCGGCGGGTTATCGCGATTTCGGGAAAGAAGCTCGAACCCGAATATGTTTCTATGACCGAGTCAGACAGGGAAACGGAGCGGGAAATCAAAAGGAGGATCCCCTGCATAGACAAAGCAAAGGACCTTTTGTCATACGAGCCCAAAGTTTCTCTTAATGAGGGCATTACAAAAACAATAGACGCGAACTGTATCATTGATTCATGGTCTGATCATTTATGAAGGATAAGGGGATGGGAGCATACAAAGCAGTGATCTTGGCAGGAGGAAAGGGGACTCGCTTGTACCCCATTACCAAGGAAATACCAAAACCTTTGCTTCCCATTGGGAAGCGGCCCATTCTTAACCACTTGGTTGATCTGTTCCGCGCTCATGGTGTTGCTGATATCGCGGTGCTGGTGAACAAAGAGTTCCACGATGACTTTGTTTGGTGGCTTAAGCGCCATTACCCAAGCGTGAATATTCAGTTGTTCGCCGAAGAGGAACACCTGGGGACGTTCGGAGGGCTCGCTCTCGTGAAAGAATGGCTTGCGGGTTCGCATTTCTTCCTAACGAATGGAGATGAGTTGAAGGAACTTAACTTGGAGGATATGGCCCGCTTTCATGAGGAAAGAGGAGGCTTGGGAACCATAGCGCTTGCCCAGGTTCCAAATCCCAAGGAATACGGGGTCGCGGTTCTTGAAGGTGACATGATTGAGCAGTTCCTCGAAAAGCCCGAGAATCCGCCTACTGACTATATTTCTTCAGGCCTCTATCTTTTGAGCCCGGAGATCTTCTCCTACCATCCGGGGGCCGTGTTTTCCATGATCGAAAAAGAATTGTTCCCGATCCTTGCCAAAGAGAAGAAGCTTTCGGGATTCAAAAGGGTGTCGCGCTGGACCGACTGCGGCACATGGGAACGGTACGAAAAAGCCTTAAAGGAATGGGTGTTGCCTTAACACATGACTATTGGATGGATTGAAATTCATTTAAGAAAATACGGAGGAGTCATATATAATGAGGAGGCAAGAGCCGCGCTGGCAAAAAACTTTGATGTAGAACTTGTGGCTAGAGAAGCAAAAATCTTTCAGAGATTCAGATACCTCAAAATTCCAGAATCTCTATTCCGGCTCCTTTCGCTTAAGGGGAGGAAAGATATATGGGTACGAGATTTTTATTCAGTTCTTACCATGCCTTTCGATAAAACAGAGGGTAAAAATATTGTGATGGTGCATCATGTTGATTTTTCGGGATTTCCCGTGTTTGCCCGCCCCGCATTTTTTGTCGCAGCGAAGTTTTTCTACCATAGCCTCAAAAAGGCCGACGCGATTGTGACTGTATCTGAATATTGGAAGCAACATTTTCTTCGCAAAGGATATAAAAATGTGCACAAGATATACAACGGATTTGATCTTTCGCAATTTCAGATTTCCGAAAATGAAGTTGAGGAATTTCGGCATCGGAATCAGCTTCAGGGTAAGCCGATTATCTACCTTGGAAATTGTCAGAAACCAAAAGGGGTGGTTGAGGTTTACCGTGCTTTGCGGGGCTTAGGCGCGCATCTTGTCACCTCGGGAAGGCGCGCGGTAAAGATTCCCGCAAAAAACTTCGAAGTGAGCTATCGAGAATACCTCTGCCTTTTGAAGGCGTCTTCTATAGTAGTTACGATGTCAAAGTTTAAGGAAGGATGGAATAGAACCGCGCATGAAGCAATGCTTTTGGGTGTCCCGGTGATTGGGTCGGGTTTTGGAGGAATGCGGGAGTTGCTTGAGGGCGGTGGTCAAGTGATCTGCGAAGATTTTTCTGCGTTGCGGGGAAAGGTAGAATATCTTTTGCAAAATCGGCAGATACGGGATACGATGGCCCAAGCAGGATACGGATACGCTAAGAATTTCTCATCGGAACGTTTTCAAAACGAATGGATAAACTTTATAGAAAATATAGGGCGCAAAGCGTAGGCGTTGTTTTGCTCGCGCTCGTGCTTGCCGTTGCATTGAACTCCGTGTTTGGAAGCGCGCTGATTCTATTAACACTTCTCGGAATTGCTACGGCCTGGTTTTTTTTGAAAATTGGCTTCAAAGAAAAGGAACTTTATATTCTTTTTTCCATCGTTCTTTTTATATATTTTGTCTCCGCGGTGTTCATTCATTACACCCAATTTTATCCTTTTGGTGGAGGAGACATAGATGAAAGGGTGTATCACGCCGCCGCGGTCGCGATAGCAGATGATCTTAGGCACGGCGATTTTTCTATAGCAAGCATGCAGTATCAGTTGGCGAAAGAGGATGTGTCGCACTGGTTTCCTGTATTGGCGGGATTTGTGTACGCGGCGACCCTTTCAGATGTGTTTATAGGAACAATGCTGAGCGTTTGGTTTGTTGGATTTTCTGCCATACTTTTATATTTGCTTACAAGAGAGCTTGGATCGTCCCGCAAATGGGCTTTTTTCGCCGGATTTATTGGCAGCATACTTCCGACATTTCTTTATTTTGGCAGCTTGCTGCTTCGGGAGAGCATAGTGGTTGTTTTATTCCTTCTTGCCTTGCTTTTTCTGGTTAAAATTGTGAAAAAGTTTTCTTGGCCCAAGTTTTTAGCCGTATATGTCGCGCTGGGACTTCTTATTTCCCTTCGATTCTATGTTGGATTTGCCATACTTTATGCCTTTGCGTTGCTTCTGCCGTGGCTTGGCATTCCAAACGGGAGCCAGAAGTTTCGCGTTGCCTTTGCAATTTTTATTGTGCTTGGATTTTTGCCTTGGATACTCGGATACGGATATTATGGTGTTTCGTACGCAAAGAATTTTCTTGAACCACGGCAAATCGTAGCGTATCGTGAATTTACAGGAGATCAATATATTAGGCTCCCATCGCAGGCAACTCCGCAAATTGAACAGGAGACCCCATCTTCGTCGCAGGCAACTCCGCAAATTGAACAGGAGACCCCATCTTCGTCTTCTGTTGGGAGCGAGCAGAAAAAATACGACCAAGGTTCGCTCGTCATCGTGAAGCCAGACTTTAGAAATCCAGTTGTTTTTGCAAAAACGTATCTTATTTCGTTTTCCTATGTATTACTGGGTCCATTTCCTTGGCAAATACGGTACACGCGCCAACTTTTTGCATTAACAGAAAGTATTCCGTGGCTGATCGCGTTTTTCTTCATTGTAAAAGGGATGGTTCGTCAGAGAAGAAACTATCGCTTGTTTCTTCCCATCATACTCGCGAGCGTTATTCTCATCGGCGGTATTGCCCTGCTTATTAATAATTACGGGACTTTTATGCGTATCCGGATCCCCGCGTTTCTTGCGCTTCTTTCGCTCTTGCCTTTTGCGTTTCAGAAAGATCAAAAAGAAGTTGAAACCGTATGAAATCCTGCATTGTCACAGGAGGAGCGGGTTTTATCGGGAGTCACATTGTTGATAGGTTTATTGCGAAAGGCTATCGAGTGGCGGTAATTGATAACCTGTCTACGGGGAAAAGGAGCAATGTTAATCCTCGCGCGGCATTTTTCAAACTCGATATCCAGAGTCCAAAGGTTTCTGGCGTTTTTGCAAAATTTAAGCCGCGGTTCGTTTTTCATTTCGCCGCTCAAATTGACGTGCGCAAATCGGTCGCAGACCCGGTTGAAGACGCGAAAACGAATATTGTGGGTTCCCTGAATATTCTTGAGCAGTGCAGGAGGCAGCATGTGAGAAAGATCATCTTTGCTTCTTCAGGGGGAACCATCTATGGAGACGCGAGCGTTGTTCCCACCAAAGAAACGTATCCCGGGAACCCGATGTCTCCCTATGGAATAGCGAAATACGCCGTGGAGCATTATCTTTGGTATTACTGGCATGTATTCCAACTGCCTTTCGTGTCATTGCGCTTGGCGAATATTTACGGCCCTCGTCAGAACTCAAAAGGAGAGGCAGGAGTCATTGCGATTTTTACCGATGCAATGCTTGCTGGGAAACAGCCTGTTATTTCAGGCACCGGGAAACAGACGCGCGACTTTGTATTCGCGGCAGACGTGGTCGCGGCTGCCATGAGGGCTATTGCACCAAAGCGCATTGGGGTCTACAACGTTGGAACGGCAAAAGAAACAGACATCAACAGAATCTTTTCTTTACTCAAGCGCCTCACGAAGTCTCAAGTGAAAAAGGTGTATGGCGAGGCAAAGAAAGGCGAGCAGACTCGTAGTTGTCTATCGTTTGGGAAGATACGAAAAGAAATGGGGTGGAGGCCTTCCTATGAACTTCACAAAGGATTGCAGGAAACTGTGGAGTGGTTTAAAAAATGAAAACCATCCTTAAAAACGCGGGGTGGTTGGCTCTGGGCGAAGGAGTTTCCCGCACACTGGTGTTTTTCTTGATTGTTGCGATGACGCGAATTCTTGGGCCCGAGGAATACGGGAAATTCGCGTTCGCGTTCGCGTTCGTGAGCTTGCTCGCGATGCTCTCAAATTTTGGCTTAACGGGAATAGCGACAAGGGAATTGGCTCAAGGAAGTCAGAGGGAGCGCGAGTTTTCTTCCATTCTGTCCCTCAAAATTCTTTTGAGTGCGGGAACGCTCCTTGTTATGTTCCTCTTGGCTTTGCTCGTCACGCCCGATATTGCTGTTCGGAAATTGATATGGATCCTGTCTTTATTCGCGCTCATTGATAACTTCTTTTGGATCCTTTACGCCTTCCTACGGGCGCGGGAACGCATGGAGTACGAAGCAGTAACAAGGATCGTTGGCGCTGTCCTTTTGCTCCTCGTAGGATTTTTTGTACTTTTCAATCTTCCTTCTGTAACGAACATAAGCTACGCATATGTTGCTACAAGCTTAGTAACGCTTATTGGGCTTGCCGCGTTCTTTCATTTTCGCATTTACCCTTTAGCGTTTGCCTTGGATATGCTCCTGCTCAAGAAGTTCTGGGAGTTTTCCTGGCCTTTGGGTTTGGCCGGAGTGTTCGGCACCGTGTATATCTACAGCGACTCTATTATTATGGGGTATTTGAAACAAGTTACTGCAGTGGGGTGGTATGGCGCGGCGTACCAAGTTATCGGGCTTCCCATTATTGTCGTGACGCTGATTTCCACGAGTTTTTATCCTGCGCTCAGTAGATTCGCCAAGGAGTCAAAAGAAAACCTGCAAAATCTGTGGAATCGGCACATGCAGTGGATGATTTTTTTAGCCCTTCCCTTAATGGCTGGAACCATAGTTCTTGCTCCTAAGATCATCAATTTTTTGTATGGGCAGCGGTACGAACCTTCGGTAATCGCCCTTCAAATTTTAATTTTTGCGGCAGGGCTCAATTTTCTGTATAATCCATATGGAACTGCGCTGGTTGTCACCGGCCAGCAGAAGAAACATTTACTGGGAACTGCAATTGCAGCCCTCGTCAATATTATTCTGAATATTATTTTGATTCCGCGCTTCAGCCTGTATGGAGCCGGGATCGCAACGCTTATTTCATATATGTTTTTGCTTGCTCTTGAGGTTGAGTTTGTGAGGCGATTTACCTCCCTTGCTATTTGGGACGCGCGCTTGACTCGCGTGTTTCTTGTCGCGGGTTTTGCAAGCCTCGCGATGGCGTTTTTCATCTCGCAACCTATGTTCGCGGCCTTGCATGTGTTGGCGCTCGTGGGGGTTGGGGTCGTTTCGTACTTTGCCCTGTTGTTCGTATCCATTAAACTGCGCGTTCTCCATGTATAACATCGTATTGTTAAAATCGCCTGGGAGTCTCAATATTGGCAACGAGTTCATTAACGCGGGAAGCGAATACGCCCTGAAGAAAGCGCTTGAGGTTGCCGGCGTGAGTGACTACCGGCTTTTCACGGCAGAGTTTTGGGAAACAGGCAATCTGTACCACAAGACCGGGAGTTCTTGGAACACCAAAGAGGTGAAATCTTGGCTCAACCAGTGCGACCTTATTGTGGTGTCTGCGGGTTCGGTCAACGCGTTCATGCGAGACTTCTTGGAGGACGTGGGGAAGTTTGCCGCGCCAACGATTATTTTGGGAGCGGGTTTGTACCACTATACCCAGGAGGAAAAAGAACTAGCGAAGGAAGCGTTCAAAAAGTCAAAACTCGTGGTGTGCAGGGATCACGCGGTATACAAAACACTCAAGAACGTTACGAACGCGCAAGACGGGCTCGACATGGCTTTTTTTATACGCGACGCATACACACCACCTTTGGCAAAAGGGGATTATGCCGTGTTGAACATTGACATGGATTTCAAGCGCGCGATAGCTCGGGCGCGAAAGTACCGGGAACTCAAGAAGAAATTCAAAACAGTGTATGTCACAGAACATAACTCAACACTGTACAATCAAAAAGATTTTGCGTTCTTGAGCAGATGGACCGAGTTTTGCAACTTGTATGCCAATGCCTCTTTCGTATCCACAGTGCGTGTACATACTTCAATACTGTGCACGCTTTTCCACACTCCTTTTGAGTATCTTGGAACAGATTGCGAACCGAACGCCAAGCGCAGTATGTTGTTCCGTCAGATAGATATGTCGCTCGAAAGAGGCAAATTGTATACTTCGGACGTATTACGAGAACGTTCAGGTATCATTAAACAAAAAAAGCAAGAGGTGATTAACGCAATCGCAGGCGTGGTACGTCAATGTTTATCCTCGCGCATAGAGGGTTAAAGTTGGAATACCCGGAGAATACGCTTCCTGCGTTTCAGGCCGCGGCTGATTTGGGATTTGGCATTGAGCTAGATGTGCGTCTTGCGAAGGACGGGAAGCTTGTTTGTAAGCATGATCCTATTGACAATAGCAACATGGCAGAGCTTACTCGGTTTGATGAGGTTGCCAAAGGCGTCATTTCTAAGTTCGGGAAAAACCAAAAAGCGGCTATTCACGTGAAATATGACGAGCAAGCCGATGCGCAGCTTCAGTTTCTCGCCGCGGCATTCAAGGAGCATGAGCTTTTCAAAAAGGCATTCTTGTTTGACTTGACGCTTGAGAGCGCGGAAAAAGTGCGGGGCATGAATCCTGCCATTCGAATTGCGTTGTCGGTTGGTGAAGCTAACTATTCTCCTACGATATATAGGTGGGAGCAGGTAAAAGGATATCTCGATTTGTTTGATGCCGTATGGTGGGACGAATGGAAAATTCTAGGGAGCGTATACAACGAATCTATGCGGCAAGAAATTCGCAATGCCGGGAAATCAATATATGCAATTTCACCGGAGCTTCACAAAGACCACGGAAATCCCCATGCCATAATAGGGTATGAGCAGGAGTGGCGGAACTTCATTGCCTGGGATATTGAAGGTATTTGCACCGCCTATCCTCGCGAACTTGAAAAATTGCTCTAAAAGCGGTACTATAAAAAACCAAGTTTTTTGGTTTTTCACCTATGATTAAAGCGATTATTTTTGATCTAGACGGAGTGTTGGTGGAGGCGCGGGAGCTTCATTATCAGGCCCTCAACAAGGCCTTGGGGAAGTTTGGCTACACGATCACGCGTGACGAGCACCTTTCAACGTATGACGGCCTGCCAACCAGGAAAAAGCTTGAGCTCCTTACTCAAACAAAAGGCCTTCCCAAGGACAAGCATGACGCTATATGGCAGGAAAAACAGAACCAAACAAGGAATATTATCAAAACGGAGTTCAAGCACGACGAAAGAATGAAAGGCATTCTCGAGCGCCTGCGCAAAGAAGGATATGCAATAGCCGTGTGCTCAAACTCCATTAAGGAAACAGCAGGGCTCATGCTTTTGCATAAGGGTCTCTTTGAATACATTGAGTTTTTCCTTTCAAACGAAGACGTTCGTTTTCCAAAACCGCATCCCGAAATGTTCTTGCGGGCAATGGTAGAGCTCGGAGTTGCTCCGCGCGAATGCCTTATTGTGGAAGATTCCCACCACGGGAGAGAGGCCGCGCACGCTTCAGGAGCCCATGTTCTTGGGGTAACAAACACTTCTGATGTTACCTATGAGAAAATAGCAAAGGCAATTGAATCGGCAAACGGCAAACATGAAAATACGAAGTTCGTGCCAAAGTGGCAAGGAGGCGAGTTACGTATCGTTATTCCCATGGCAGGGGCAGGAAAGAAGTTTTTAGATGCGGGGTTTTCCTTTCCAAAGCCGTTGATTGATATAAAAGGGAAGCCGATGATTCAGTGGGTG
>MHTR01000009.1 GCA_001823155.1 Candidatus Wildermuthbacteria bacterium RIFCSPHIGHO2_01_FULL_48_25 | reverse complement strand
ACTTCGTGTAAGGCGACCTCCTATACTTTACTGTAACCACTTACTCGAACAGAATGGAGTATACCACGTCCTGCCAGAAATGCAAGGGCTGACCTGCTGTTGCGAAACCAGTGCACGCGATCGTCTTTTTTGAACCAGGTGAGCTGGCGGCGGCTGAAATCTTTTGTTGCCCGCACGGTTTGTTCAATCATGTGGGTTTTTGAGAGTTTTCCTTGGAGGTACTGCGAAACTTCGCGGTACTCAAGGCCAAAACTTTCAATATGTCGCCATGAAAGCCCTGCGGAGCGCAATTGCCGCACCTCTTTGAGCAATCCTTTTTTGAGCATGGCAAGGAAACGCTTTCTTATATTCTTTTTCAGTTCTTCTCGAGGTTTCTGTAGCCCGAGAAAGAGAACCGGATAGGGGAGTGGCTTCATTTTGAGCTTGGGCACGGGCTTTCCTGTGCTTATGACAATCTCAAGCGCGCGTATGAGGCGGCGCTTGTTCTTTGTGTCAACCGTTTTTGCCCTTGCGGGGTCGAGTTTCCTGAGTTTGGCGAACAGCTCTTGGATAGATAACTTCTCGAGTCTTTTCCGGAGCAGGGGATTGGGTTTTACTTCTGGTATATCCCAACCGTCTATAAGAGCGTAGATATAAAGCGGAGTGCCGCCAACAAGAATGGGAAGTTTCCCTTTCTTGAGAATCCTTTGAATTGCAAAAAGCGCGTGCCTGCGGTACTGCGTCACCGTATACCTTCTCTTTGGAGAAGCTATACCCAAAAGATGATGGGGCACGCCCATCATTTCTTTCTTCGTGAGTTGCCCCGAACCAATCTCAAGGCCTTTATAGATCTGCCTGGAATCAGCAGAGATAATTTCACCCCTAAACTTTTTTGCTATCTTTAGCGCCAGCGCGCTTTTTCCAGAGGCCGTAGGGCCCACTATAACAAGGAGCATTAGTGGATTTCTTCCCGTTTCTCTTTCCAGAACGTTCGTAATTGCTCTAAAAACTCCACGAATACCTGGAAGGGAGCCTCAATAAGCACATTCAGAAGGATGGTGAGTATGTTGTAGCGAACCAACTGGCCCGAAAACCATTTGCCGGTTTGGATGACAGGCAGGAAAAAGAAGTCAAAGAGGCCCCACAAGAATCCCTGCGGCTGTTCTCCCACGATAAGCTCTTTTGACCGGTGGCGAATGCGCGTGCCTCCGTATGCAACCAAAGAAAGGAAGAGCAGGAACACCACGCTCGAAAGGGGAGTGAAGCCCGCTTTCTCGAGAACGTACCAAAGCGTGCCGAATGTCACAAAGAACGTGGTGAAGTAGACTAGGAACACGAAAAATGATGCTACTCCCTTTCGTTTCTTGGGAAGTTTTACCGGCAAGGTGCTCTTGCGCTCGGTTTCAAACGTCACCTTGGTCACTTCCAATAAAACACGGGCGATGTTTTCCTGGCTGGAAGATTTTACCGTCATAACCAGCAAAAGCAAGAACAAAGGAGGAATAGAAATGCTCCAACCAATGGCTGAGTAGTTGACCGCGCCAGCCAGGTATTTATCAAACGGAATTTCCACCGCGAGCGCTATCAATACCTTGGAAAGGAATACAGAGAGCGTGCTGAAGAACGCGGCCCTGCGCATGCGCGACTTTAACTTCAAAAGCCGCTTGTCGTACGCCTCGCGAACAGCATTTTCAAATCCTTCGGGGTTCGTGGCTAGCGCTTCAAACGCGTTCGGGTCTTTTGATAACACGTCACCCACCAAAAGGTAGGGAGTATCATACCGTTCAATGATCTGGTAGAAGCGTTCTCCTAAGGGGTGCTTGAGTAAAATGTCGATGCGCCCCATGGTTTCTTGTATGGTTTGAGACACCGGGGCGATGGAGGCAAGGTCCAAAGCTTTCCAATTGGGGTATACCCGCTCCAGTAAATGCAGGGCAGTGGTAGAGTCATCCATTTTGAAGAGTGAGCGGTGCACGCCAATATATATCAATAATACGCGCTCTTCTTCTGAGATTTTCCCTGTGTCTTTCTCCCGAATGCCAATGCGGTCATCCATGTCAGCTGCCATCCAGTCAATGAGTGCTTTTTCTTTTATGGGAGAGGAGAGGAGTTCCTCAAGCTCGCACGAGCCCAATGAAAGGAGCCAGCTCTCAAGGTTCCCCAGTTTATTCTCGGCAACATAGTTCTTGCTGCTTTCCATGAGCGCCACATACTTATTGATGGCGCGCTGCATGTCTTCTATTTTAGAAACTGGAATGCGATTGTTTGGAAAGTGGCCACCGCGTATCAATTCCTGGAGCAGGGGTTCTGCCATTTCGGCAGTGGAGTTCGAAACCATCATGCGACGCTTGAAAATGCGTTCAATGGCGGTTTTTCTCAAGAGGTGCTCTTCTCGCCAATCCACCACGCCCCGGATTTTTTCGTAAAACGAAGCTACTTTGGAGGCAACTTCGTCAACCGAAACAGTGTTCAGGTTTTCCTTGGGTTCCAATCCCTGGTACCAGAGCTGGTACTGCTGAATAAGAGAACGTGTTTTCTGTGAAAGTTCCATGAGTGTTATTATATCCTTTCTTCAAGTTCTGTTCCAACCTTCTTTTGAAATTCAGGGAGCTGCATTTGGCCAATGTCACCCTTGCCGCGCTCGCGCACGCTCACGGTATTCGCAGCTGCCTCTTTTTCTCCCACAATAAGAAGGTAGGGGATTCTGAGCAGTTCTCCTTGCCGTATCTTCTTTCCCATGGTTTCGTTTTCGTCTTTGAGTATAACCCGCGCATTCTTGAGCGCTTCCTTCACCTGCTTCGCGTAGTCATGCGCTTTTTCTGAAACAGGAATGATCCATACCTGTTCAGGCGAGAGCCACAACGGGAAACTGCCCGCGTAGTGTTCAATGAGAAAAGCAATGAAGCGCTCGTGGCTGCCCAGGGGAGCCCGGTGAATGACATACACGGGTTTGTCTTTGCCGTCTTTGTCTTTGTAGGTAAGATTGAAGCGCTTTGAAGCAATGAAATCTAGCTGGTTGGTGGAAGCTGATTCTTCCCGGCCTATAGCACTCTTGATTTGGAAATCTACCTTTGGGCCATAGAACGCGGCTTCACCCTCTGCCACTTCAAACGGCATGCCAGACTTTTTCATGGCGCTTTGCACAATATCTACTGCTTTTTTCCAGCCCTTGGGGTCAGCAACATACTTTGCCTTGTCTTTCGCGGGCAAAGAAAGGCGCATGTAGAAATCTTTGATGCCAAATACTTTGTTGTACCAAAACTCGTGGAGTTTCATTACTTTCAAGAACTCTTCTTCAACCTGGTCTTCGGTACAGTAGATGTGAGCGTCGTTCTGTGTCATGCCGCGCACCCGAAGCAATCCCGCGAGAGTTCCAGAACGCTCGTACCTATACACGGTTCCGTATTCGGCGAATCTCAAAGGCAAATCGCGCCAGCTTCTTGGCTCTGCCCGGTAAATCAAATGGGTGTGCGGGCAGTTCATGGCCTTTAAGTAGTATGTACCGTCATCTAACTCCATGGGCGGGAACATGCTGTCTTTGTAATAGGGGAGATGACCAGAAGTCTTGTAAAGCGTGTCTTTGGCGATATGTGGAGTTGTCACTCTTTGGTACCCCCATTCTTTTTCCACCTGCTTTGCGTAATTCTCAATTTCATCTCGCAAAATAGTGCCATTGGGCAGCCACAAGGGAAGCCCTGGCCCAACTTCTGGAGCAAAAGTAAAGAGTTTCAGCTTCTCTCCCCATACCCGGTGATCGCGTTTCTTTGCTTCTTCAAGCTGCCACAAATGCGTAGCCAGTTCTTTTTTGGTTGCAAATGCGGCTCCGTATATGCGGGTAAGCATGGGATTTTTCTCACTGCCTCGCCAATAAGCACCCGCGATGTGCGTTAACTTGAACGCGTCCAGGGGAAGTTCTTTAGTATTCTTTACATGGCCGCCCCTGCACAAATCCAAGAATACGTCGCCCGTGTAGACCATGCCAACTTTGCCAGTTTTTAGTTTTTGGTTTTTAGTTTTTAGTAAATCTTTGATGAGCTCAAGTTTAAATGGCTGTTTTAGTTTCTTGTAGTGCGCAGAGGCCTTTTGCGAAGTCCAGAGTTCTTTTTTAAATGCAAGGTTTTGCTTCGCGATTTCTCGCATTTCTTTCTCAATGCGCGACAAATCAGCATCAGTGATCTTGAGGTTTCCAAAATCATAATAGAACCCGTTCTCAATAACCGGCCCAATTCCTAAGGTAACCTTAGGATAGAGTTTTTGTACACTTGCTGCCAAAAGATGGGCAAACGAATGTCTTGCCCTGAGTATATCGAAGGGCCGCATCTCATCCAAATTCTGCATTTTCCAATACTATCACAAACACACCCAGTATAAAAGTATCAAGGCGCGCTTGAACGTGTGCTAAAGATGATTTGACAGGAGGAAGAATTTGTGTATAATATAGGTAGCTAACAATTGACAACAAGAAGGAGTGACGGAGGACGTCATGCAGTTCGTAGTAGTTCGCCACGCAAAGGCTGTGCCTGGAGAGGGATGGAAGTCCACAGATCTGAAGAGACCTATCACCGGGGAAGGCGAGAAGGAGGCCATGAGACTCGGGCAGGCTCTGGATGCACTGCCGGGTCGAGTGGGCTTGGCGTTCATTTCAGATGCAATGCGGTCTTTCGAGACAAGTTGTCTGGCAGTGCCAAGATCTACCCTTCTCGTGCGTCCGCGGCTTCGCAATATGGAAAGCAGGGAAGTGTACGAAAAGCTTCGCCCGCTCTGCGAGGCTCTGCAGGCAGGAAAATCCCTCGCGGATTTCAAAGACCATCCGGAGTTTCCACTCTGGCAGCGGCAAGGACAGTATGTCGCAAACGACATCGAAGCGACGTCTGCTAAGTTTGACGCACAGCTCGTCCTGGTGGTGGGTCACGGCCACCTCATCAATATGGTGGCGTGGGCTCTAGAGGGGCAACACACCAACTCGCCGTGCCTCGGCCCCTGCCCTGCTTACGGAACAGGATTCCTGATCAGCTACGGGGGTGAGGGATGGAGCGAAACGCGCATTTTTCCCGGGAGCTAAAAGATCCCGCGACCCGATAGGTAGCCGCAAAGGGTAAAGGACAACCGCCCCAGAGAAGTGTTGTCCGTAAGGGCGCTGGCACGTTGCAGCGCCCTTGAGTTTTTTGAAGCGCTGTGCAAATCGGATTTGCACAGAAACACGTACACAGAACAGTACAATAATCTGACAATTGTTAGAAAAGTGTACTTGAGAATGTGTGAAGCCAGGCTTCACACATTTAGGCTTCACACATTTAGGCTTCACACATTTACTACCGAGTGTTTCCAAGCTATTGAAGGATTACGAAGCTCTTGACTTTTTGTGCGGTATATGCTATGATATGAATGTTAGGCAGTACCTTGAGAATAATCCGGAGCGGCAGAGAGTTCTCTTACACAAGAGGATTGTCTGCCGCTCAGGATCTGACGGCATAGTGATGGGTGCTAATCCGCACCCACGGAGGGTCAGTACGATGGGGAAGAAATTCCCGGTCCTGTATGGGTTCGTTGACCCGGGCCTCATCCCGATTCGTCGGGATGGTCCGTGTGTGGTGTTTCGAGACCCCTCTCAGCAGGGGCTCGAGATCTTCGTGGCCCCGTGTTTCGGGGCACAGGATATGAACGGTCCCTTTCTCGCGGGGCCGTCTCTCCAGGACCCGAAAGGGTCCCGGCCACCGACTACGGTAATTAACGTGGTCAGGGAGTGCGCGGAGCGCACGCTCACCCCACCCGTATGGGTGGAAGTCATCAAGCGGGAGTCGCTTGATGAAGGTAACGAACGTGAGGAGGTTTACGCGCGCATAACCGCGCGTGCCCTCCTCTTGGGGGAGAAGGAGCCCAGGACTTTCGCAGTCACCTACGGGTGGCTGCAAGAGAATGGGCGAAACCGACCCTACGCGGGGACCTCTTATGTAGAGGAGGTCGTCGAGTAGGTCCCCGCAAGGGCAGGCACGAGGAGGTTCCAATCCTTCCGTGCCTGCTAGCCATTCTTTAGTCAAGTACCAACGTAGTTGATTGAAGAGTGGAATCAGTTCTTTGAGAACAATCCGGAGCGGCTAGTGGAGCACGGGACAAGAATTTTGTAGCCATTCATCATTCACTGTGGCTATAGAATCCTTGTCCTGTGGCATAGGGCTGCAGGACGTATCGCGAAAGCGAAGGGAGAAGATCATGAGGGTCACGAAGATAAGCGTGCACCTGTCCGACATCTACGATCGCGAGCGCGTCACCCCCGCCCTGTTGGCCGCCTTTGCGCCGTTCGGTTCCCTCACCGAGGGAGTCGACGGCACCACCCTCGCCGAGGCGATGATCGCCTGGGTCGACGCCAAGCATGGTGACCAGCCAGGACTGGCCTCCGAGCTCGTCCGACTCGTCTGGTCGGCGACAACCGACCAGACTGCGAATGTCGAAGTCGGGGTTTCAGAGGTAACACTCTGGACTCCGACGTCCGGGACCGCAATCCGTCTACGTCGGTACGTAGGCGGGTACGGAGTCCAGGTGGACTTCGGACCCAAGGGGTCTGAGGGTCGGGCGGCGAACATCCTGGATGCCGCCCGGAAGGTCGGCGTAGACTTCGAAGCCTATGCCGGTGAGAAAAAAGTTGAGGATGCCGAGATTCTCGGCCTTCTTCAACAGCAGGGATGGGGTAAAGGACAACCGCCCCCCGGATAAGTGTTGTCCGTAAGGGCGCTGGCACGTTGCAGCGCTCTTTAGTTTGCTGTGCATATCCGATGTGCACAGAAACACGCACACAGAACAGTACAATAATCTGACAATTGTTAGAAAAGTGTACTAGCCGCGGGAAAATACATGCTATAGCATGAATATTTCCACGCTGCACACAATACGGTATTCACATGGTATAATGCGCGTATGTTTGAAAATCTAAAAACAACGATTTACTATTATACTTTCTCGGGGCGGGAAAACCCCATCAAGGAATTCTTGGATTCTCTGGAAGAAACACAGCAGGTAAAGGTTTTGCGTCTATTCCAGTCTATCGAAGAGTACGGATTGCAAGCCGTCGCACCGCACCTCAAAAAGGTTACCGGCACTCCTTTGTGGGAGATGAGGATATTGGGAAAAGACAACATCAGAATATTCTACGTTGTGCCCAAGAAGAACGCCGTGCTGGTTCTTCACGGTTTCATCAAGAAGAAGCAAAAAACTCCGCGCGGAGAAATCGACCTTGCGTTACAGCGATATGATAAATGGAAAAGGGGATTGACAGGATGATATCATATTTGATATCATCAAAATATGAAAAACAAATACTCCTATACGTTTCAGAATGACCTCAAGAGGCGCCTTGGAAACCCGAGGTTTAAAAAGGCATGGAATGAATCTGAACCTGAATATCTGCTCGCTAAGCAACTTATTGAGGCGCGGCTCTTCCGGCGGATTTCCCAGCGCGACCTTGCGCGGCGGCTCCATACCTCTCAAGCCGCGATTTCCCGCCTGGAAACCATGAGAGGGAATCCATCCCTCGCACTGCTCAAGAGAATTGCTCAAGCTTTAGACGCAAAGTTTATACTACCGATTCAGTAGATTTGACTTAGGCGGTGATGATTTCTTCGACTTCTTCGGCGATGAACTTGCGTTCGCCGTTGCGATTGTCGAACCTGCCGCCAATAAGCACTATTTTGTTTTCCTGGAACAGGTTTGGGTAGTTTTCTATCAGAGAGGGGAATACCACCACCTCAATTTTATCAGTAAGGTCTTCCAAACCCATGAACAGCATGGGTTTTCCTGTTTTAGTGAGGATTTTCTTCGCTGAAGAAATAATGCCGCCAATACGGAAGCGCTTGCGCTCCAGTATCTGCGGCGAGGCAATGAGTTTTATGATCGGAAACGTTCTTTTTTCAAGAATGTTTTTTATTCCCTGCAGTGGATGCGAGCTGACGTACAAACCCAAGAGCTCTTTTTCCCAAACCAGCTTCTCTCTGTCGCTTGCGGGCGCGGATTCCTGCAGCTTAAAAGACATAGTGCTGGGAGCAGCTGCACCAAACAATGACTGCTGCGAGCTATTGGTGAGTCTCGCGCTTTCCCGAGATATGTCCAAAAGTCGTTCCATGTTCTGCAAAAGCTGGTTTCGTTCAGCGAACTTGTCAAACACGCCTGCTTTCGCCAAGCTCTCAAATGATTTCTTGTTCAGATCCTTTGAGCTGATACGGGTGATGAAGTTTTGAATGGAAGCATAGGGCCCGTTGGCTTTCCGCTCATCAATAATGGTTTCCACGATATTCTCGCCCACATTCTTAATGGCAAGCAGTCCAAAGCGTATCTGTGATTTATCGGGAACTACGGAAAAGTTGCTGAAACTTTCATTGAGATCCGGAGCCAGCACCTCAATTCCCATTTTCCTTGTTTCTTCCATTAAGAAAGAAATGCGTTCGGTGTCGTTCTTTTCCGCGGTCAAAAGCGCAGACATGAACTCCACGGGGTAGTGCGCCTTGAGGTACGCTGTTTCATAGGCGATTAACGCGTATGCCGCGCTGTGGCTTCTGTTAAACCCGTACCTGGCAAAGGGCAGGACCCATTCCCAGAGCTGATTCGCTATTTTTTTCTCAACATTGTTTTTCAGCATGCCTTGAATGAACTTTTCTTGCTGTTCCATGAGCAGACTTTTGATTTTCTTTCCCACAGCTTTTCTCAACACGTCTGCTTCAGTCAGGGTGAAGCCCGCGAGTTCCTGCGCTATTTTCATTAACTGTTCCTGGTAAATGCAAATGCCCTGGGTATTTTCAAGTATGGGTTTGAGCTTTGGATGAATGTAGGTTACCCGTTTCTTTCCGTGTTTTCTTGCAATGTATTCAGGGATAAGTTCTATAGGGCCTGGGCGATAGAGAGCTATCATTGCGATAATATCTTCAAGCTCTGTTGGCTTGAGTTCCCGCAAATATCTTCGCATCCCATCACTTTCCACCTGGAATATGCCTACTGTGTTCGCATCTTGGAAAAGCTTGTATACTTTTGGATCATCCAAAGGAAGCTTTTCAATATCCAAATTGGTTCCGTGAATGGCGTAGATGCGCTTTAAGGTGTCTTCAATAATGCTCAAATTCTTCAGCCCCAGAAAGTCCATTTTCAAAAGACCCAAGTCCTCAATAGAGTGCATTTCGTACTGTGTCACAATGTTGGTTTCTGTTTGGGAAGGGTATTGCAAGGGAACAAGGTTGTCTAAGGGTTCAGAAGCGATCACCACACCGCAGGCATGGGTTGAAGCGTGGCGCGCGACACCCTCCAACTTCTTTGCGATGTCTATGAGTTTCCGTGCTCGCTCATCGGTTTCATAGAGTTCTTTGAACTCATCCACCTTTTTCAAGCAATCCTCCAGGGTAAAACCGAATGGGATCATTTTCGCCACCTTGTCGCAGTAGAGGTATTCATACCCAAGCGCTCTTCCCACGTCGCGCATCACGGCTCTCGCAGCCATGGTTCCGAATGTTATTATTTGCGCCACATGGTCTCTCCCGTATTTCTCCTCCACATACCGAATGACTTCATCCCTTCTTAAGTCAGTGAAATCAAGGTCTATATCTGGAAGTCCGCCTGCTCTTCCCGCGTTCAAGAACCTTTCGAACAGCAGGTTATATTTCAAAGGGTCAATGTTCGTAATGCCAAGCACATAGGCAACTAAAGAGCCACCCACAGAACCTCTGCCAGGCCCCACCACAATGTGATGGTCTTTTGCCCAGCGCACGAAATCTTGAACGATCAAGAAGTAAGAAGCAAATCCCGTGTTCTTAATAACCTCAAGCTCGTAGCTAAGCCGTTCTTTCGCTTCCGCAGACCCGTTGAACTGCGGTTTCTTTTCCAAACCTTCCAGGCAGAGTTCTTGCAAATACTCGTTTTCTGTTTTGCCTTCAGGCAGGGGAAACGCGGGAAGCCGGGTTTTACCAAGCACCAACTCAAGGTTGCACATAGCTGAAACGACCCGCGTGTTTGAAATAGCTTCAGGAACGTCTTCAAAGAGTTTTGCCATGTCTTCACCGCTTTTCAAAGAAAAATTGTCTGATTTCATGGTTAAGCGCTCCGGGTCGTCGGGCCTGGCTCCGGTATTGATGAGCATCAAGATATCCTGGGCTTCCGCGTCCTCGGGATATAGATAATGGGAATCCGCGGTTGCGACCACAGGAATCCCGGTTTCTTTTGAAATTTCCAAAAGCGCGGTTTCCACTGCTTTCTGTTCTTTGATATTCTCGTGGCGCTGGAGTTCCAAAAAAAAGTTTCCTTTGCCAAATATGTCTTGGTAGCGCAGGGCTTGGGCCGTGGCTTCCTTGTATTTCTTTTGCATGATGAGTTGAGAAACTCTTCCTGCCAAACATCCTGAAAGCGCGACAAGGCCTTCTGAGTATTCTTTGAGCAATGCTTCATCAACTCTGGGTTTGTAGTAAAATCCTTCGAGGTGCGCCTTTGTGAGAAGCTTCACGAGGTTTTTGTACCCTTGCTCGTTCTTTGCCAAGACGATCAAATGGAAGATTTTGTCATCAATGCCTGGGCGCTCTTGATGCATGTCTTCAAACGCAAGATATAGTTCAGCTCCCACAATGGCCTTTATTCCTTTTGCTTTTGCTTTTTTGTAAAACTCAATCGCGCCGTAGAGGTTTCCATGGTCAGTCAACGCAATGGAATCCATTCCCATTTCCTTTGCCCTATCTAAAAGCTGGTCTATCTTTGGGAGACCGTCCAAAAGAGAGTAGTGAGAGTGAACGTGGAGATGAGTGAACTTCGAAGGCATGATGATAGTGTATAATAGCACAATGCGGTATTCAACCTTAAAAGAGGAAAAGAAACTCTGGAAAAATGGATACCAGCTGGTAGCTGGCATAGATGAAGTGGGGAGAGGATGTGAGAGGCCTGATTCGGAAGTGCTCACCAACAATGGCTGGAAGTTTTACGCTGATATTAACCCCGAAACAGATAAAGTATTATCTTATGGTGATGATGGATACATAAGGTGGCAAAACATAGAAAGAATCATAGAGAAAAGTTTCAGAGGGAATCTCATCGAATTAAAAAATAAAGGCGTAGATATCGTTGTCACACCCGATCATTACTTTCCGGTTCTTAGAAGAGTTTTTCAGAGAGATAAGAAAGATAACAATAGGTTAAAATTAATTGCATATAAGGCAAGAAGTGAAAGAAGGGTGGTAACAAGCCTACTGAGTAATGATTTTATCCCTCGAGGGGGTATGTGGAGGGGAGTGCATAAGAAGTTTTTTACCCTAGCTCGGGTAAACCCTTTAAAAAACCCAGTCTCCAATAGTATCAATAGAAATACGAAACAGTTAGTACATATAAGATACTGGGTGGCTTTCTTAGGGATATTTTTAGCAGAAGGATCCACTTCTTATGATAAAAAGAGCGGTTCATATAAGGTTGTCATTTCTCAAAGTAACAGTGCATCCCCAAGAAAGTATAGGAGGATCGCTGCCCTACTCAAAAACCTCCCATTTCGATTCCATAAATTTCCTACTGGTTTTATCTGTCATAGTAAGCAACTCTACACCTATCTAGAACAGTTTGGGAAAAGTTATCAGAAGTTTATTCCGAAAGAGATTAAAGAACTACCCCCTCGTTTGCTAAATATCCTGGTAGACTGGATGATAGTCGGGGACGGAACTTGCTATACGGGCAAAAATAGGAAAAGAGTTTGTGTTTACTACACCGTGTCTCGAAAACTTAAAGATGATTTTGAAGAGATCCTCCTCAAAGCTGGATGGACATACCACACAACCGTAAGAACTCGAAGAGACAGAATGATCAATAGCAGGATTATTAGAAAAGAGAATCAGAAACCTTGTTTTGAAATTCGTCTCCGTAGGAATATGAAAATCCAAGTAAAATCTTTATATAAAAAAGAGATATTCTATAAAGGGAAGGTATTTTGTCTGCAACTTTCCCGACATCATAATTTCTATGTACGGAGAAATGGGAGCGGCTATTTTACAGGTAATAGTCTGGCAGGCCCAGTTGTCGCGTGCGCCGTAGCAGTTCTTCCTTGGTCGGGCCAAGGAAATCCTTGGCCCGACCAAGGAGTACGTCTTAGGCTGCGGGATTCAAAGCAGCTCTCGCAAAAACAACGGGAGGAACTGTATACGGTTCTAGTGAATCATCCAAGTATTGCGTGGGGAGTAGGGAAGGTGTTTCCCGGTGTCATAGACCGAATCAATATTTTCCAGGCAACAAAGCTCGCGATGAAACGAGCAGTCATGCAGTTGGAAAAGAAGCTTGAGCAGCAGCTTCACTTCCTTATACTCGATGGGAACATGAAGTTGGATATTGAAACTCCGCAGACCTCTATGGTGAAAGCAGACGAGAAAGTATTCTCCTGTGCCGCCGCCTCCATTATCGCAAAGGTGAAGCGGGATAGGCTTATGGCTCGTTACCATAAACAGTATGGTTTCTACGGGTTCGATAGACATAAAGGCTATGGAACAAAATTTCATGTTGCAGCCTTAAGAGAGCACGGCCCCTGCGACATTCATAGGAAGAGTTTTGCTCCAGTTCTTGCATAATCCAGCAGTTTTTGATATGCTTTCAGATTATGGCAGTACCGAAGTGGAATCGCTCCAAATCAAAACAAGGGCAGCGCAGGATGCATTTATTCCTGAAGACGCCCAAGCTTTTGGTTTGCCAGAATTGCAAGAAATCTATTCCTTCGCACCGCGCGTGCCCGTATTGCGGATTCTACCGAGGGAAAGAAGTGGTAGACGTGCTTTCCAAAGTTGCTAAGCGAGAAGCGAAGAAGAAAGCAGCGCAACGCTAACCATGGCAAGCCGACACCTCGCGCGTTCCATAGCAATGCAAAGTCTCTATGAATGGGACTTCTATGGCAGGAAAACTGAGCTGAAAGATATTGTGGAGAGAAACTTGAAAGAATTCGGCCCGGGCCTGGAACCAGACAACCAGGAGTTCGTGCGAAAACTCGCAACAGGAGTGGTGGAGCACATGGAACAATTGGATAACATCATTGAAAAAGCGGCTCCCGAATGGCCCATTGACCAGATCACCCTGGTTGACAGGAATGTCTTGCGTTTAGGGCTCTTTGAGCTCTTGTACAGCAACAAAGACGAGGTACCTCCCAAAGTTGCCATTAACGAAGCCATAGAATTGGGAAAAAATTACAGCGGAGAAAGCTCGGGCAGGTTCGTGAACGGAGTATTGGGAACTGTGTACCGGGAATTGGGATTGGAAGAGCAAGAACCAAAGAAACAAGATGGATTGGGAAAAACTTGAAAACAGCCTAGGAGTTTCGTTTCGGAACAAAGACTTTTTGACGAACGCGTTCGTGCACCGCTCGTATTTGAATGAGAACCCGAGCTTCCATTTGCCTCACAACGAACGCATTGAATTCTTGGGTGACGCGGTCATTGAACTCGCGGTAACAAAGTATCTTTTCAACCAGTACCCCGACAAGCCAGAAGGGGAGCTGACCACCTGGAGAGCGGCCCTGGTAAAAGCAACCGCGCTTTCAGACCTCGCGAAAGAACTGGGATTCGGTGACTATCTCTTGCTTTCCCGGGGCGAAGCAAAGGAAGGCGGAAAGGCGAGAGACGAGATACTGTCAAACACCATGGAGGCCTTTATGGGCGCCCTGTATCTTGACCAGGGGTTTGAAATATGCGAAGAGTTTATAGGGAAACACTTGCTTCCCAAATTGGAAGGGATTATCAAGAACAAGCTGTTCCAAGACGGAAAATCGCGCTTCCAGGAAGTGGCCCAGGAAAAGACTGGCATAACTCCCATATACAAAGCCCTCAAGGAATGGGGGCCAGACCACCAGAAGCAGTTCAGAGTAGGAGTATTTCTGGAAGAGGAAAAGGCAGGAGAAGGGGAGGGCTCTTCAAAGCAAGAAGCAGAGGAAGCAGCGGCTAAAAACGCGTTAAAGAATAAACACTGGCACTAACATATGTTAACCATACGATTACACAGAACAGGTAGAACGAATTACCCTTCGTTCAAAATAGTGGTGACAGACAAAACCAAATCATCCACTGGAGGCCGCTTCATTGAGGAGGTTGGTTTTTACAACTCCGCGACCAAGGAAAAGGTACTGAAGCCGGAAAGGGTAAAGTACTGGATGGGTGTGGGAGCGCAGCCATCTCCCACGGTTTGGAATCTTTTGGTTCAGGAAAAGGTGGTTGAAGGAAAAAAACTCCCAAAGCACAAGAAATCCAAAAAGAAAGAAGAACCTACCGAAGCTACGGCGGGAAAAGAAGCCCCAGCTGCGACTGCAGTGCCCAACGCACAAGCTGTGCCCGCGCCAGAAGCAGCTCCTACTCCTGAAGCTCCTGCGCCTGTGCAACCTGAAACTCCAAAGCCCGCAGAGCTCATCGAGCCTGAAGGCTCTTCAGAGCCTGAACGGCCTGCTCCAGAGCCAAAACCTCAGCCTGAAACTTCAACAGAGGAAAAAAAAGAGTAATCAAGAACCGTGCAAAATCCTTGCACGGTTTTTGGTTCTCTTGACAAGAATGCATGGTTACATAACAATACGTCAATCCAACAGTTCGATAGACGGTGCGCATAGAAGTACTAAGAAGGAGTGTCTCGGTGGCGTATAAGTGCAAGAACCATGGAACGCAAGCGAAACAACTTGCAGGGGGACGACTGGAGGAGTGTTCCCATGGTTGTAAGGAGGACTGTTTCGTGCTCGACCTCAGCGCCGGCATAACGCGTCCGGATCAGGAGGGCTACCGAGCTGCGGTGGCACGAGATCATGCACAGTTTGCGAGGCCGGGATTGAACTCCCTGGCACCCGCGTAACGTACCTTAGTTCACACAGCCCTGGGGAGGTTCTGCACCGTCCTTCCCCAGGGCTTATCATTTGGAAGAGAACTACGATTAGCTAAGCTGTGGCTACTATTGACTTTTCTGTCAATCTATGCTATATTGTAATCGTTTAACGTACATACCGGTTTTACAGGGAAACGTGTCAGCGAGGTAGACAAATTCCTTCCTG
>MHTR01000008.1 GCA_001823155.1 Candidatus Wildermuthbacteria bacterium RIFCSPHIGHO2_01_FULL_48_25 | reverse complement strand
CGCCCTGTTCAAATGGTTCCTTCCTCATGTAAGTTCTTTAGACTTGTTGAAGATTATCTTCAACACTCATATTTTAAGTAAGAATATTTTCATAGTGAGTAAGACGCATGGGGATATCGCTTCCATCGCCCCGAAACACCACACAAATTGCATCAATGCGGTAAAGTTCCTTATATCTCTTACGCGCTACGTATGCTTTTGCGTTCCAAAGGAGTCTCCTTTTCTTCCTTGGGCCTAACGTTTCCTCCGGCATTCCAAATTTTTCATCTGCCGTACTACGCACCTCTACAATAACCAACGTACTTCCTTTTCGTGCTACTATATCAATCTCTGCGCGTCTGGTCTTATAATTTTGCTCAAGGATTTTATACCCCTTTCTTTCTAGATATTCCCGCGCCCTCATTTCCCCAAGCTTTCCAAGTAATAAATGTCGTGTCCCTCTCATGTTCGTTGAAGATTATCTTTAACAGTCATCGCCCAATTTTCCTACGCGGAGGTGTTCTGTTTCCATCGGTATTGCAATGCTTCGCCTATATGGGCTGGTAAAATATCTTGCGCGCCCTCTAAATCCGCAATGGTTCTGGCAACTTTTATTATTTTGAAATATGAACGCGCGGAAAGCTGAAACGCAAGGGCGGCTTTTGCGAGAATTTGTTCGGCCTCTTTTGCGAGTTTACAGAATCTCTTAATGTGGCTGTTCTTCATTTCCGCGTTCGTATGAATGGGCCCGAGCGCAAATCTCTCCTGCTGAATATTCCTGGCCTTCGCAACGCGTTCGCATATGGCACGCGACGATTCCAAAAATACTGCCGCGTTTTTATCTTGTGAAAGCTCCCGCACGTCTACATCGGGCACTGGGACATGAATATCAATACGGTCTAATATGGGGCCCGAAACCCGCTTTTGGTATTTTTGTATCTCGCGAATGCTGCAGCTGCATGCCTTTTTGGGATGATTCAAATACCCGCACGGGCAAGGGTTTGAGCTTGCAACCAGCATGAATCTGGCAGGGTAGCGCACCCTGTCGTTACTCCGAGAAATGCTCACAAAACCGTCTTCAACGGGTTGGCGCAATATCTCGAGCACATGGCGCGGAAATTCGCTGAACTCGTCCAGAAACAGCACCCCTCTGTGCGAAAGCGTAATTTCTCCGGGTGAGGGTTGCCTTCCGCCGCCCGCCAACCCCACCGCGGAAACGGTATGATGAGGAGAGCGGAAAGGCCGGGCGAGCACCAGCCCAGAACCGGCGCTAAGAAACCCTGTTATGGAGTGAATTTTCGTAACTTCCAACGATTCTGCTTCGTTGAGTTGAGGCAAAATGCCAGGCAAGGCCCGCGCCAGCATGGTTTTTCCCGAGCCCGGGCTCCCTACCATTATAATATTGTGGCCTCCCGCGGCGGCAATTTCCATTGCGCGCTTGGCCCGTTCCTGGCCCAAAATTTCTGCCATGTCGAACTCGGCCGCAGCCGCCCCGTCCAACAACGGGGCAACTTCTTTATACGCCGCGGGCTCCAAAACAATCCTCCCAAGGAGCAGCTCAATGATCTGTTCGAGATTCTTTATGGGAAACACCCGAATGCCCTTCACAATGGCGGCCTCGTTTGCAGAATCTTTTGGAACATACACATTTTCAAACCCCGTCTCTTTTGCAAAAAGAGCGAGCAAGAGCGCGCCCCTTGTGTGGCGCAGAGAACCGTCGAGCGAAAGCTCGCCAAAAAACAAACTTTTTGCGGGTACTTTAAATTGAAGCGTTGAAGCCAAAATGCCGAGGGCAATCGGCAAGTCGTAAAATGAGCCTTCTTTGGGCACGTCTGCCGGAGCAAGATTCACCACAATTTTTTTCTGTGGAAAGTCTATGCCCGAATTCGCAATTGCGGTTCTCACCCGCTCCTTGCTTTCGTCGACCTCTTGGCCTGGCAACCCTACAATATCAAACGTGGGCAGGCCTCTGTTTGCCACGTTAATTTCCACGTCAACCCCCAAAGACTCAAGGCCAAAATGAGTGGCAGAAGAAACTTTAATCAGCATAGTATTTTCCTCCTTGCTCTTGAATAATTCCAGACAGCTGCATTGTTGAAAGCGCCGCGCCAAGCTGCGCAATGCCAACCTTAAGCGTTCTCGCGAGCTGGTCTGCCTCCAGGGGTTCTGCGCGCAGCTGCTCTAGAATTTTTTCTTCCAAAGCAGTTGGGCGAGCGCTGCGGTTTTTCTGCACGGCGTGGGAGCCCACGTCCCGACCAGCGGAGGGATGTGGGGTAAAGCCGAAAGAAAAACCGTAGTGCGAGCGAAAATAATCCAACACATCTTGCGCGCTTGTTGCAACACTTGCCCCTTCGCGAATGAGTTGCATAATTCCAACAGAAACACTGCTTGTGAGCGGGCCTGGCACCGCGAAAAGCTTCCTTTTATATTTCTTCGCAAAGTTTGCGGTTATGAGAGAACCAGACTTTTCTCCGGCCTCCACCACCAGCGTTGCTTGCGACAATCCTGCAACAATGCGGTTTCGTTTTGGATATGTCCACAGCAAAGGCTTAAACTTGCCTTCATATTCAGAGATCACAAGCCCTCCCGAATCTAAAATTTCTTTATACAAGTCCGCCTGGTCTGCGGGATGAATCATATCAATGCCGCAAGGCATTACTGCAATAGTTTTGCCGCCAACGCGCAAAGCTGCCTTGTGCGCGGTCGCGTCAATACCGTACATAAACCCGGAAACTATAGTTATACCCGCGGCCGCAATTTCTCCCACCAGTTCCTCGGTTACGCGCTTGCCATAACTTGTCATGCGGCGCGTTCCCACCACTGCCAAGCATTTTTCGAAAAGCGCAGTATCCCAATTCCCTTTGTAATACAACTGCTTTGGCGCGTCGCCAAGCTCTTCTAGCAACGCCGGATATTCCTTTTGGCCTTTTATAATAACAGCACTTGACATAATATTTCTGGCCATGATAGTATAGCCTTACATTCGGGATTTTCCCGCGGCCCCGCCAGCAATGGTGGGGAATTTGTTTTTTATATAAAACAGTACAGATTTTTAAACCCTTCCAATACCCGCCGGTAATCTTCATCTTATGGAGTCCGTGCAAGTGTAAACCCCCATACCTTTTCCACTCCCCCTTTTTTCAACTCTTTACAGCACTCTTTCATCGTTGCTCCCGTAGTCCAAATATCATCCACCAGCACCACTCTTTCTGGTATTTTGAAGTTTGACATTTGGCCTTTGACATTCACAACAAACGCATCTTTCATGTTTTGCAGTCTTTGTTCTTTATCAAGATTTGTCTGCGATTCGGTGTTCCTCGTTTTTCTCAAAAACATAACTGCCTGTTTTCCTGTGACTTTCTCAATTTCTTTCGCAACAAACTGGGCTTGATTAAACCCCCGGCGTTTTTCTTTCCTCAAAAATATAGGCACATAGGTTATCGTGGTGCTTTCTTCAAAAAGAAAAGGGAGAAATGAGGCAAACCGCTGCCGGTCTTGTGCCATAGTTGCGAACGCGCGCCTCACCAACTCCTCCACAACATGCGTTATACCCACATATTTAACCTGCCCCAAGAGATGTTTCACTATCCCTTCGTACTCCCATATGCTTGTTAATCCATCCAAACCATACCCGCTGTTTTCGCAATACACATGCCTTGCGCCCCCAAAACTCGAGACATTGCATACCGGGCAAATCAAGGGCGCTTCTCCCAAAAACAACTCGCAGTTCTTGCAAATATACGCGCCCTCCTCCCCGCACCCGGCACACATTCTTGGAAACACCGCATCAAGAAATCCATTTTTTATTTTCTCCAGCATCTTTATCATGGTCGCGCAACTTGGTCGGGCCAAGTTCATTACTCATCAATGCACAATGTATCTGATAACTGCATTAGCTTCTTACCTCGAATAATGCCCGCAACAAATTCCTTATAAGCTTTCTGCGTTGCGAATAATGTCCCCGCAACGCCTTTATCGGCAATAATGGATTTGCGTTTCCCTAAATATTCCAAATGCGTGCTCCAGGGATAATTTTCTACAAACCTAAGTATCTCTTCCGGATCTTGCGCGAAAGATTTCAACTCTGGTTCTAACTCCTGCCCTGGATTAATCACATTGATATACACAAGCAAATACATAAGCTGTTCATCGGTCTTCACCTCAACTGCCTTGAATCTTCCTTGAAACAAGGGGCCGACTCGTTCGCGCTTCCTATTAAAAAAACCTGTGTATCCTGTCCCAAACTTCTGCATGAAACGCGAAATACCGTTCTTTTGTATCTCCTCAAGAATTAGATGGTAATGATTAGGTTTTAAACAATCGGCCATAATGCGTACCAGTGGCCTGCGTTTTACTCCCGCTTTTGCCATATACTCACGCAATATTCCAAAGTGCATTTTCCCTCGTTCCTGCTCAAGCCGATACAATAGGTTGGTGGTGGTAGATTCATCATTAAATAAGTAAAGTCCCTGTAAGAACCGCCACCTGTCACCATCAGACAGAAAAATATCCCGTTTCTCAACCCCCCGGTTAAACACATGGTATATTTTCCCTTGTTCAAACTTTATTCTCCGCATATATGTTTCCTTGGCCCGACCAAGTTGCGCAACTTGGTCGGGCCAAGTTTACTTAAACCTGCTCGATAATCTCGCTCAAAGCACTCTGAAACTCCTGCGCATGGTCTGGAAAAAGAAACAGGGTGTTCCGCACGTTCTGGCCATCTTGCCCTTTGCGCGTTTCGGTAACCTGCACATACTTGTCTCCTTTCTTACTCTCCCGCAAATCGAAAAAATAGGTCCTGCCTCCGCCTCTCACAGTTTTTGTTGCAAGCGCGGCTGGCACTGCATTGGTTTCTGGCATAACTCTGGTCTTAGCAACTTAGCTAACTAAGGTTGCAACTTCTCTTGGTGAACGACCTTTCTCATACAACCAATATGCGCAAGTCTAAACCATTCTGTCAAAAACTTGGTCGGGCCAAGGTGTGGATAACTTGGTCGGGCCAAGTTTTAATGTTTCAACCTATGGAGTCAGGGCTACCGTTCCATCCTGGTTTGGACTCGTAGTTTCCGTAGTGCTGGCCTGCCCCGTACCATCCTGAGCGGGAGCGAAGGATTGGTTCGGGGTGGTGCCGTCTTCGGTGGAGCTGGTGGTATCTGTGGTAGCTGTATCTGAAGTGGTGTCTGTAATGGTGGTGGTTGAGGAAGTATCGGTGGTGAACGTGACAGAAGGCTCGGTTTCTGTCGAGGTTTCTGTCGAAGCCGAGCTTCCTTCTTGGGTTACGGCAGGAGCCTGAAGCTCGGCTTCTTGCGCGGTTGTGTTAATTCCCCCGGTTATCTCAATAGTGTCGCATTCTCCCTGCACTGTGGTAAGCACTCCGTAATCGATCCACGTGCAGTAGACATCCCCATTCCTCTGGTCTGTCAGCTCAACTCTCTGGGCCTTTACCTTTCTTGCAACCAAGGTATCCACCTCAAGATTGCCGTCAGTGTTTACTGCCAAGCCCAGGGAAGCAAGACTTGTTCTTAATTGCTCTGGATTAATATTTGTGATTTGCCCGTCACTGGTTTGAGTCACGCTCAAGTCATTTCCCTGCCAGCCAATGGAGACATACATTAAGATAAGGCCTTCGTTGGTAGAGAAGTCACGGTTGAGAGCGTCTATGGCTTTTTGGAGCTTCTGGCGGGTTTCTTCGATCTGCCTCTCATCAGTCTTTCCCCCTTCCATATATGTAATGAGCTCCTCGGTCTTTGGGGAGCGCTTGATGCTTCCATTGAATACTTCCATTGCTCTACCAATAACAACGCCTGCTTTGGTTGCTTTGACTGCGACTCCAGGTATTTCAGACAGGGCGAGAGAATCTCCAGGCACAATTGCTCCGTTTGCAGTTGACACCCGTACTGGTACTCTCCCGACTAAGGCAACCGGCTTTGGATACAAGGCGTCTTTGAGTTCTCCTATTGCAAGATTAGGCAAAGTTGATACCACGCCCACCACGAGCTTCTCGTCTCCCGCGACCGCCTGTTTGACCTGAAGCGGCGCTGCCTTAGTGACACTAAGTTCTTCAGAACTTAGTGTCACTAAGGCAACAACATCGCCTGCCTGAACTGTGCCGTCTGTCTCATAATACTCCGCGACGTCAGCAGGAGTGCCAGGGCAGTCACCCAATATCTCGCCCTCTGCTCCTTCTCCCAGGTGGCACAAGGCGTTGTTGTTGCCGGCTCCCAGAGCACTGGTGTCTATTTTCGTGATCCCGTTAATCGTGGTTATTGTACTCGTACTGCCCACTACCAAGTTACCATCAACGTCTATGGTGAGCTGGCTATCCAGAGCAAACTGTATGGGCAGAGATTTGACTCCTACGGAAATTGTATAGAGATCGTAGTCAGCAGCGTCTGCTTCAGCCATCATTTGTTCGTAAACCGGTTTTAAGCCCTCGCGCGCATTCTCCGGGATGAAAAACTCAGAAAGTATGGTTCCTACTGCGCTTGCAAACTGGCTCGCAGTTGCAGTTGCGCGAGGAACAGCAATCCCTGTGCCGTCGTTGTTGCCGGAAGGCAGAACTAAATCGCCGACATTAGCAGAACCGATGATCTTTGTAGGTACCTGCCCGATGAAGGATATGACTTCGCTCTTGGCGTAATACGCGTCTTCTTCTGCTTGAGTAAAGTCAAAAGCCGCATTGCCTCCTCTAAAGGATGGCTCTGTTGAAACCACCATGACCATTTCGGCACTACTGGTATCATATGAGACTTTCCCATTCTTAATTCCAACTATGTCACCCTTGTTGAATACTTCTGTTGGGTTTTCTTTTTGCATCCACTCCGCATAGTCAAAAGCGTTAGCATCAAATGTTGAATTCCCATCAACAGTCAATTGTCCGTCTGGGATACGGATTATATCTGCATCCGTGCCAATCCCATCACTGTCAGTTGACCTTAAAGCAAACAAATTATCTACTGTCCTATATTGCCAATCAAATTGCCAAGTCCCATTTTCTTCCCAACGAACTTCTGGATCGCCAGTTGTAGCATTAATAATCACAATCGCGCCGGCTCCAGACACAGTTAAAGTACCACCGGCTGCCGTTAACGAATCATCTGTCTTTAGCGTATTCGCCGCGGAGCGGTACAGATTCGTGTCCCTGCTCGTTCCGAAAGCAATGCCCGCCGCCGCGGTCGTGTTATCGGCGTTAGCGGAGACCCAGAGCGTAGAAGTTCCGGATGCCTGAATCGCCACGCCAAAGTTACTTGTGCCGCGAGTCTGAGCTTCAACGAGAATGCCATACAGGTTTGAAAGCGTCCCGGTGATCGCTCCGGGGTTTATCACTCGCAAGCCCTCACTTGCTTGAACGGTTGTTGTCGCCTGTATCGGGATCGGCGCGCGGGTCGTTAGTCCGGCCACATCACTCCACGTTTGCGTCCCGCCGCCAGTCAGCGAAAGCTGCCCCACGGAGACATATTCCGCAAGGGTTGACATGGTATTGCCGTCTCCGATGAGAACCGTTTGGGTGCCGAAATCTACCTTCTTGAATACGGACGTGGCCGTGGAAGATGTGAAACTAATGTTTCCAGGAGTGCCAAAGGTAACAAGGGTGTAGCTCTCGTTTGCGCTTGCGCTCGTCCCGCCGTTGATGCTAAGCAGCGCGGTTGTGCCGACAGCGGTTCCCTGACCAATGATGAATGGGTCAAGATTTGGAACCGCTTGTGAGTTATCCACCCCCGCGTACCAGTCAGTTGCAGTTCCGGCTCCTGTAAAGGTAAGGGTTGGGTCTCCTGTGCCAGGCACGTCTATGTTTACCACAGTATTGTTGTTTGAAGTTCCAAGAATCCTTAGAGCTCCGGTCCCTACGGTTTGTGGGTTAATTGTAAGGTCTGTGCCGTCGTAGTAGATATCCGCATCTTGCCCTGCTCCAAACACGATAGCCTGATTATCTGCAAGAACTTGAACCTCGGTATCAAACCTTGAAACTCCCGCGTCCACCCACAGGGCGTAGGTGTCTGCTCCTGCAATGTAGATGCCATAGTCGCTGGCGCCAGCAGTCAGATTAGCAACGCGTATCCCGTACAAAGTAGTGATAGCCCCAGTGCTGTCCGGGTTTGTAATGTCATACCCGACCAGTGTGTCGATGGCATTGGTGGCATTCGCGTTGCCCCACGAAACATTAGTGGCGAAAGCCCTCATAGTCGTAACTGCACCGGTATTGTTCTTGGCAACATATGAATCTACGCCCGTTATTGTTGTGGCCGTAACCGTGGCAGTAGAGGTTGCGTTCCCTCTTACGCCAACTATTCCCGAAGTCCAGGCATTCGTGGCCGATCCGAAAACAGCACCGAAACTACCACCGAGCGCCCCAAATCCGTTTGCTCCTGTATTTGTCAGAGTCAGAGTCTGCTGCACGCCGTACTCGGTCGTCGTGGGATTAGCTACGGTGCGGGTCGCCCGGATGATACTATTGGCGTCCAGAGCTTGCCCAATCGTTACGCTACCCGTACCAGCAGTCCCGGCGGCGTTGATGACCACATCGCCAGCCCCTGCGGAGTAGAAGGCGTAATCGGCAGTAGCTCCTGCCGTTAACGCCTCGACATAAATTCCATACTGATTTGTAGGCGTGCCAGTTGTGTCCAGGATGCGGATGGCGGACGTGTCGGTGAGGGTGACCGTGGTGCCTTCAATTGGAGCTTGTAGCGAAAGTGCAGTTGCTTTATTAACCGTTATTGCCCCAGCCGATTGAGCAAGCGTCAAAGCTCCTACCGCAATTTCGCTGACTAAATCCGCCTCCGTGCTTGTGTCGCTTGAGGTCATTGTGTGTGC
>MHTR01000007.1 GCA_001823155.1 Candidatus Wildermuthbacteria bacterium RIFCSPHIGHO2_01_FULL_48_25 | reverse complement strand
AATCCGAAGTTGGTGTTTCTCGGTATCTTCAGCGCGTGGAGACAGCGTATGCGAAGTATTTCAATACGAAGTATGAAAAGCGAGGCCACCTTCTTCAAGGTGTCTTTCGGGCAGTTCCCGTGAAAACAGATCCACAGCTTCTCTATCTTTCAGCTTATATTCATAGGAATCCAAGGGGCTTGCCGCAATGGAAAAACAAAGAGTTGGAGTATCCATGGTCGAGTTACCAAGACTATGCGAAGAAAAATAGATGGGGAGAACTCCTTGTACCAGATATCGTATTGAATCAATTCTCGACTACTCAATCTTATCAGGACTTCGTAGAAACAAGCACCGCGAAGCGACAGTATAAAGATAACGCCGATCTTTATATAGAATGAGGGTGGTCGACGTCCGACGTCGACCACTCGCGTAGAACTGCTCTATAAAAAATAAGCGGGGGCATGCCTGGTTGGCACGCCCCCATACCTTGATTCGTTCTGGAGAGGTTCTCAAATCTTCACGGGACGAGAGGTATTTCACTGGCGACTAGGCGCGAAGCCGGAGCTTCCGCTTCAATGTCTCCCTCTTATCCTACGCGATCCAGAGAAGATTTTCGAACCAGACGCTCGAGATCAAACCCAGCTCTTCCTTTCGTGGAGTCGGAATGAACGAGGGCTTTGTAGCACCTCTCACGCCTTGCAACACGGGTGGAGGGAAGTAGCGCGTCTTTTTTTCCAGAACGAACCTAGTTTGTTTGTACCACAGAGTTTATTGGGCAGTCAAGCCAGCTATTGACTAGTGCTCTTGCTTTATTTAAGCTATAATCCATAGCAGGGATAAGCTCGTTTTAACCATAAAGGTCGTTATTGAAAATCGTAAATTGAAATTATTCTATGGCAACAGAAGGATATTGCGTAAAGTGCAAAGCAAAAAGGGAAATACAGAATGAGAAGGAAGTTCCGATGAAAGGAAAAGGAGGAAAGACCAGAAGAGCCCTTACCGGAACCTGCCCTAAGTGCGGCACGAAGATGTTTAGAATTCTCGGAGCGAAGAAATAGATGAGAGAATCTGGCCCCGCTCCCTATGCTAAAATAAAGAAGAGAAGCAGACTCTTCTTGGGTATAGGGAGCGGGGTTTTGGTTTTTTTGGCGTTCTTGAGTTTCTTGCTGTGGCAGGAGGCTGCAAAAGGTTCACAAACCACGGTTTCATTCCTCGACATTGGGCAGGGAGACGCCGCGTTTGTTGAAACTCCCCAGGGCCACCAGATCCTCATCGACGGAGGCCCGGATGACAAAGTTTTAGAGAAGCTTGAACTCCGTATGCTTCCCTGGGACAAAGACATTGATGTGGTCATACTCTCGCATCCTGCTGCTGATCACATGACTGGACTCCTCTCTGTTTTGAAAGAATACAAGGTGAAGAACATTGTATGGACAGGAGTAAAAAAAGATACGCGGGTATATCGGCAATGGGTGAGCATGCTGGAGAAAGAAAAAGAAGAAGGAGCAGAAATACTTCTCGTAAAGCAGGGCACGCGCGTTGAGTTCCCCGGAATCGCGTGCGATTACTTCTTTGATATCTTGTTTCCTTCAGAAGACCTTTCTGAAACAACCGTGATTGATGACAATGACACCTCCATAGTGGCTAAAGGAGTGTTCTGCGGCCACACCGTGCTGTTTACCGGAGACCTTACCAAGAAAGTGGAAACACAGTTGGTTGAGGAGCAGGCAGACCTAGCGGCTTCCATTCTTAAAGTTGGGCATCATGGCAGCAGAACGTCGAGCAGTGGAGAGTTCCTGGAAGCGGTGCGGCCGCAGTATGCCGTCATTTCCGCGGGCAAAAACAATCCCTATCACCATCCGCACGAAGAGATTCTTGAAAGATTCCAGGGATATGGTATAGAAGTAATGAGAACAGACGAAGCGGGAGATATTGTTTTCAAGCTGAAACCTAAAAACTGAAATCTAAAAAATACAATGGCGCATCCAAAAGGAGAAAAAACACTTGTGCTGATAAAGCCCGACGGCATTCAGCGGTCTCTCATAGGGGAGATTGTTTCCCGTTATGAAAGGCTTGGCTTGAAACTCATTGCTATAAAGATAACCGTGCCAACTCCAGACTTAGTGGAAGAGCACTACACCTTGGATCCCGCCTGGAGACAAAGGAACGGGGAGAAAACGATCAAAAGTTACAAAGAAAAAGGTTTGAAGCCTCCCTCTGAAGATCCTATGGTGGTTTCTGGAGTAACGTTGCAAAAGCTCAGGAAGTATCTTTCCAGCGGCCCGGTCCTCGCCATGGTATGGCAGGGAGCAAACGCTGTTGCCGTGGTGAAGAAAATAACCGGGGGCACGGAACCCTTAACTTCGGATGTCGGTACCATTCGGGGGGATTTTATGCTCGACTCTTACCAAATGGCAGACGAGGATAACAGGGCAGTGCGGAACCTCACGCATATTTCAGGTTCCGTCAAAGAGGCCGAAGATGAGATCAAGCTCTGGTTTTCAGACAAAGAACTTTTTAAATACAACATTGCGCAAGAGAAAATTCTCTACGACGCGAACCTGGACGACATTTTGGAGTAAAAGATTTTTGCTCTTGACGAGGGTACTTACCGAGGAGGTATACTAAAGGTACCCTGATCTTCTCCTTTCTGGCATTCAACATTTTCGAGGGTCGGACATGATGTTCACCCCTTGGGGTGGACCTTGGACTCTCACCTGGGATATTCCCAGAAAAGGAGAAAAACAGGGCAAGGAATACAGAGTACTGCGTTTCTCGCCCTGTTTTTGTTTATTCGTATGCGTTGCCGCCGCCATGGCCTGGAATGAATTCCGGGCCTTTGTTTTTGTAGCGCTTGATGAAGTCTTTGACGCGTTGCTCGTCTAAGGTTCCGTCTGAGTTGAGATTGAAGGTATCAAGTCTGATCCAGGCAGCCAAAGCAATGTCAGTCTCGTTCTCAGAGCGGGGAGTGACGATCAATGCTTGCCCGGTCCCCAGATTTTCCAATTGCTCAACAATATTCGCGGGGAGCGAGGGCTTGTATGAAATCCACACCCTGCCGTGTTCCAAGCTATGTACAACAGCTTCGTCTGGCTTTTCCATTTTGTAGACGCCATCAGTGAGGGGAACAGGCCAGTGGTTTCCTGAAGTTGGTGGATTTGATTGGTGTGTTACGTCTGTGCCTTCTGCCACGTGCGTGTCGCCTTCGTATGCCACTTGCCGCGAGTAGTCTTGGCTAAGCTCTTTTTGGTTTGTTGCAAAAAAGAACACAATGCCCCCAATAATCACAACTCCTCCAAGCGCGAGCGCTATAGTACGCATGGTTTTGAAAGAACCCACGCGCTTTTTTGAGACTTCTTCCTGGCGCTTTCTGAGGTCGTACTCTTCTTTCTTTGAAATCTGGTTTTCCATATCACGTATTCTACCATACTATTGCAAAAATCCGCAGACAGGAGAGAATATGATTAGGTATGAAGTTTGAATTCCTATTGGAGAGGGGTAACCTTCTGTCCGTCATGCGCAAAGCCGGATACGCGCCTCGAATACAGACAATCCCTGAAGAAGAGGAGTATTCGAGGACGCTTTCCGGGAATAGCTATCCCCGGTTCCATATCTACGCCAAAGTGTTTCCTGATAAACGAAAAGCGTACTTGAACTTGCACTTAGACCAAAAAGCCCCGAGTTACCAGGGCACTGCGGCTCACGGAGGAGAATACGAGGGCGACATTCTTGAGGTTGAGGCTCAGAGGATCAAACGCTTTTTGTGAAAAAGAAAACGAGCCAAGCGAACTTGGCTCTTTTGGCTAGGCAGCGATTTGCTGCCTAGCTTCTGCGTTCAGATAGTTGGAAAGCAGTGCTTTAAAATGCCTGCTCCCAATGAATATACGAACCAGGAGAGGGCGTTTTTGCTGGTCGCGCCTCGGCCACCGTTTTTCCGGATGATCAATGCCTATGACAATGAGGGCATGGGGTATTTTGAGTGGGCCGGGTCGCCATATACCCGACGAGGTGACCTGGAATCTTTCAGTAGGGAACACGCAGTATCCCCGAGAGTTTTCGAGGAATCTACCGGAGGATAGTGTGCACTCATACCATTGCACCTGTGCAGATTCATTGTCTTCTATTTGTATAAGGAGTGATTGGCCTGGGCGCTCCTCAACGATTTTTTTCAGGCATTGGAATCCATTCCTGATTCCTCGGTGGGTTGCGATGAGTGTTTCCTTGAACGTTTCGAGCAGTCTGGCCTCTGTTTCTGTTTTCATTTTCAACCCCTTCCCAGTATTCACAAAAAAAGTGCGTCGTTGAAATAAAAGCTAACAGGAGCAATAACTCCTGTCAACTTTTTAGATATATATGTCGGGGAGCCGGGAATCGAACCCGGACTAAAAGACCCCCAGCCTTTCGTACTACCACTATACTACTCCCCGTGTTTCCTTGGCCCGGCCAAGTTAACGTTAACTTGGCCGGGCCAAGGATTCGTTACACCTTGCCTAAAGCTTTGATGCACTTGGCGCATGCTTTTACGCGCTTTCCCGAAAACAAGCGTACCCATTGCAGATTGGGTTTTTGCTGTCGTTTCACGGTTGGATTGTATTTTCCTCTCAATTTCACGAGACGTGTTGCGAGGTTGTACTGCTTTTTGCAGATTTCGCATGTTTGAATCATACAGTGAGAATGTACCATTCTTGGATTAAAAAGTCAAAAGTGATATACTCAGGGTATGGATTTTTTGATTTTTCAGATCGTTATTTTGATTTTCTCCATCGTGCTCCACGAGGTTTCCCACGGCTGGATCGCCAACTCCCTGGGTGACTCTACGGCTAAGCTCGCGGGACGATTGACCTTAAACCCCTTGCCTCATATTGACCCTATTGGTTCGGTTGCTTTGCCTTTATTCCTTATCATTATGTCGAACATCACGGGAGGCGGCATTATCTTTGGGTGGGCAAAGCCGGTTCCGGTGAATCCTTCGAATCTGCGCAATCCCAGGTGGGGAGGAGTATGGGTAAGCTTGGCTGGCCCTGGTTCCAACCTGCTGGTTGCCTTGGTATTCGGTTTGCTCTTGCGCTTTTTTGGCGCTGATTTGAGCCCGGCGCTTGCCCTGCTCTTTGGATACATCGCTTTCATCAATATTCTGCTCGGGGTATTCAATCTGCTGCCCATTCCTCCCTTGGACGGCTCGCACATTTTGTTCTCGCTCCTGCCCCGCTCCCTGGATTCCTTGAAAATCTTCCTGAGCCAGTACGGATTCATCGTGCTCCTCTTCGTTATTTTCTTCTTTTTCCAGTTCATTTCCTTAGCTGTCAACGGAATCTTCCGACTCATCGTTGGAACCTCGCTTTTTTGATTGACATTTTTTCCCGCGCGTGATACATTCTTTTTGGTATGCCCACGATTCATCAGTTGATCAAACACAAGAGAAAGAGAACGATACACAAGACCAAAAGCCCGGCCTTGGATTTTGGTTTTAACATCAAAAAGAACCAGCCGCGCGACTACCGTTCGCCCTTTAAGAGGGGGGTGTGCATTAAGGTGTTTACCGCGACTCCCAAGAAACCAAACTCCGCTTTAAGGAAAGTGGCGAGAGTTCGTTTGTCGAACGGAGCTGAAGTGACTGCCTATATTCCAGGAGAAGGCCACACCCTGCAGGAACACTCTATTGTCATGATCCGGGGCGGAAGAGTAAAGGACTTGCCAGGAGTTCGCTATCACATCGTGCGGGGAGTGCTTGACGCGACCGGTGTGGAAGGAAGGAAACAGGCAAAGAGCAAATACGGAACAAAGAGAGCGAAATAATCTATGGCGAAATTTACCTATAAAAAACACGTTTTACAACCAGACGCCACGTATGGCGATGTGCTGGTTGCGAAATTCATAAACCACGTGATGAAAGAAGGAAAAAAGTCTCTTGCCAGGAGAATTGTGTACGGAGCGCTTTTGAATATTAAAGAGCAAACCAAGAAAGACCCCGTGGAGGTGTTTCGCGCCGCCCTGGAAAACGCCGCCCCTATAATGGAAGTCCGTTCAAAGCGGGTGGGTGGAGCTACCTACCAGGTTCCCGTGGAAGTGAGGGGTGACCGAAGAATGGGTCTTGCCATGAGATGGATAACCGCTGCTGCCGCAACCAAAAAGAAAAAGCCCTTGGAAGAGAAGCTCGCTGAAGAGCTCCTCTTGGCGTATAAAAACGAAGGAGTTGCCGTTAAGAAAAAAGAAGACATGCACCGCATGGCAGAAGCGAACAAGGCGTTCGCGCATTTTGCCTGGTAGTTCGCTACGCTCACTACACACGCTATGGCCCGTCTCTACCCAGTTGAACGCTACCGAAATATCGGAATCATTGCTCATATCGACGCCGGTAAAACCACCACCACCGAGCGCATTTTGTTTTACACGGGAGTTTCCCACAAGGTAGGGGAGGTGCACGAAGGAAACACCATCATGGACTGGATGGAGCAGGAGCGCGAACGGGGAATCACGATTACGTCGGCTGCAACCACGTGTTTTTGGATACGAACGAGAGACAAGGGGGACAAGGCGAAAGAGTACCGCATTAACATTATTGACACCCCGGGCCACATTGATTTCACCGCCGAAGTGCAGCGTTCGCTTCGCGTACTCGATGGAGCTGTGGTGGTGTTTGACGGTGTCGCGGGAGTTGAGCCTCAGAGTGAAACCGTGTGGAGGCAGGCAGACAAGTTCGGGGTGCCTCGCGTTTGTTTCGTGAATAAAATTGATAGGACTGGGGCTTCTTTTGAAAAAGCATTGAATTCCATTTGGACAAAACTCACGCCAAACGCTGTTGCGGTGCAGATTCCCATTGGCGAGGAAGACGCGTTTTCCGGGCTCATTGATCTTTTAACTATGAAGTCGTACAGCTTTGAGGGTGATTTTGGCCATGATATTGTGGAAAAAGAGATTCCCGCGGAGCTCATGGAGAGCGCGAAAACGTGGAGAGGGAAAATGATAGAAAGGATCGCGGCAGAGGATGAGACGCTTTTAGCGCAATTCGTGGAAGGAAAAGAGATAAGCGAAGAGGACTTGCGAAAGGTATTGAGAAAGGCGGTGCTGAGAGGAGTTCTCGTGCCGGTGTTCTTCGGCTCCTCTTTGAAAAACAAGGGAGTGCAGTTGGTGCTCGACGGAGTTATTGATTATTTGCCCAGCCCCACAGACCTTCCTCCGGTTGACGGTATTGACCCCAAAACCGGGAACACCATAACCCGTTCACCCCTGGATAGTGAACCCTATAGTTCTCTTGCTTTTAAAATTGCTTCAGACCCGTATGTGGGAACACTCACATTCTTCAGGGTGTATTCGGGAACCTTAGAAAAGGGTTCGTACGTGCTGAACGCGACCACCGGAGAAACAGAGCGCATAAGCAGGATCTTTCGCATTCACGCAAACGACCGGGAAGAGGTTGATGCCTTGTACGCAGGAGACATTGCCGCGACCGTGGGCTTGAAGAGCACCTCAACCGGGCACACCTTGTGCGACCCCCAAGCCCCCATTCTTTTGGAGCAGATCTCATTCCCCGAACCTGTTATTTCCATTCGCATTGAACCCAAAACCAAGGCAGACCAGGAAAAACTGGGATTGGCTTTGAAACGCCTGTCTGAAGAAGATCCAACCTTCAAGGTGAAGTCAGACCTGGAAACAGGGGATACCTTGATGGCTGGCATGGGTGAGTTGCATTTGGAAATTCTGGTAGACCGCATGAAGCGAGAGTTTGGCGTTGAAGCAAACGTGGGCAGGCCCCAGGTTGCGTACAAGGAAACGATTAAGAAGCCGGCTGACGCTGAGGGAAAATACATTCGCCAGTCTGGAGGAAGGGGGCAGTACGGCCACGTGGTTTTGCATGTTGAGCCCAGGGAACGGGGCCAGGGCTTTGAGTTCGTGAACAAGATCAGGGGTGGAGCCATTCCCCAGGAGTTCATTCCCCCGATCGAAAAAGGCGTAAAAGAGGCCCTAGACAAAGGAGTGCTCGCAGGATACCCGGTGGTGGACGTGCAGGCGACTTTGAATGACGGTTCGTATCACGACGTTGACTCTTCGGAGTTCGCTTTCAAGGTTGCTGCTTCCATGGCTTTGCAAGAGGCTGCTCGAAGAGGGGGTTTGGTACTACTGGAACCCATTATGACTTTGGAGGTGTTGATCCCGCCTGATTTCTTGGGCGACGTTATTGGTGACATTTCGTCAAAGCGCGGGCAAATAGAGCAATCTGAAGACAGGGGAACTATGAAAGTTATTGACGCCAAAGTGCCGTTATCGGAGATGTTCGGCTACTCGACCTCCTTGCGTTCATTGACAGAAGGAAGAGGAACCTTTACTATGGAGTTTGAAAAGTATGAAGAGGTTCCCGCGAACATAGCGCAGGAAATCATTGAAGGAAGAAGGAGATAATCCTTCGACAAGCTCAGGATACAATATGGATCTAAATGAGATAAAAGAATTATTGGGAAACACGCCAGGGAAAGTGGTGATAGTTGAGAACGGAAAGCCAAGCATCATCATTCTTTCCTACGAGGAGTACCGGAGAGGAAAAGGTCTGAGTCGCCCTGAAGAGGCGCCTCCTCTCGAAAGCGAACCCCAAGGAGAGTTGACAGTTGATGATTTACCTCTATAATATAAACGTCGTCTAAAAACTATAAACTAATAACTAAAAACTAATTACATGGCAGGAAAATACGAAAGAACCAAACCCCACGTCAACATTGGCACCATTGGCCACGTTGACCACGGGAAAACCACGTTGACCGCCGCTATTCTTCACTCTTTGAAGTTGAAGGGTTTCACGGCAAGCGAAAAGTCGGTTGACCAGATAGATTCAGCTCCCGAAGAAAAGGCGAGAGGTATTACCATTAATATCTCGCACTTGGAGTATGAAACCGAGAAGCGCCACTACGCGCACATTGACGCTCCTGGCCACGCTGACTATATCAAGAACATGATCACGGGTGCCGCCCAAATGGACGGAGCCATTTTGGTGGTTTCAGCTCCAGACGGGCCCATGCCTCAAACCAGAGAGCACATTCTTTTGGCTCGCCAGGTTGGGCTTCCCGCGGTTATCGTCTTTTTGAACAAGTGCGACGCAGTGGATGACCCAGAGATCATTGATTTAGTGGAATCTGAAGTGCGAGAGCTTTTGAAGAAATATGATTTCCCAGGAGACACCACTCCTGTTATTCGAGGAAGCGCTCTGAAAGCTTTGGAAGCAAAGTCTGCTGATGACGAAGCCATTAAGCCCATTTTAGAGCTCATGGCAAAAGTTGATGAATTCATTCCAGAACCCGTGCGCGACGTAGACAAGCCATTCTTAATGGCAGTGGAAGACGTGTTCCAAATCGAAGGAAGAGGAACTGTTGCCACCGGAAGAGTTGAAAGGGGAGTTGTGAACGCGAACGAAGAAGTGGAAATTGTTGGCTTGAGGCCAACCTCAAAGACCGTTGCGGTTTCCATGGAAATGTTCAACAAGACCTTGGACAACGCGCAGGCAGGTGACAATGTTGGTATCTTGCTTCGTGGTTTGAAAAAAGAAGACATTGAGAGGGGACAGGTGCTCGCAAAGGCAGGATCCGTTACTCCTCACACCGAGTTTGAAGCAGAGATCTACGTGCTTGCCAAAGAAGAAGGAGGAAGGCACACGCCGTTCTTCACCGGGTACAAGCCCCAGTTCTACTTTAGAACTACTGATGTTACCGGAGACGTCACCTTACCCGAAGGAACAGAAATGGTGATGCCTGGAGACACCGTGACCTTCAAGGTGAAACTCATTCAGCCCATTGCCTTGGAAGAGAAACAGCGGTTCGCCATTCGTGAAGGAGGTAAGACCGTGGGTGCCGGAGTGGTGACAAAGATCACCGCATAAGAAACAAAAGAGTTTTTTGCAAACAGAACATGCCGCGCGCGACCGTACACAAGAAAGATTCACCCGCCAGCAAGGCGGAAACAAAAGAGAAACAGCTTCCTTTACAGAAGCTGCGCATTCGCCTTGCGGCATATGACCACAAGGTCATTGACTCTTCTTGTAAACAGATAATCGACACGGTGGTGCGTGAAGGGTGCGATGTCATTGGCCCCATACCGCTTCCCACAGCAATTAAGAAGTGGACGGTGAACCGCTCCTCGTTCATTCACAAGGATGCAAGGGAGCAGTATGAGATGCGAGTGCACAAGCGCTTAATAGACATTCCCAACCCCAACGCCCGCGTCATCGAATCTCTGTCTTCTCTGAATCTTCCCGCCGGCGTAGACATCGAAATCAAAATGTAGTTTCCTTGGCCCGACCAAGTTTTGAAAACTTGGTCGGGCCAAAGCATCAAACCCCGCCGCTCGGCGGGTTTTGGTTTACTAAGTAGAGGTCGAACCTTGGGCTTAGCATCACATTGTAAAAGGTTCGACCTCTACCAAATAAAACTAATCCGGGCCTAGTATAAGTTCCACCTAGTGTGTGGATTATATAAAGCGCCCATACAAGGGTGCCCCACAATATAAACTTAGTGTCACTAAGTTATCCACACCTAGGTGGAACTTAACCACCAAAACTAAGTCAGACTTAGTTTTTAAGTAGTCATTTCACCTCGGGGCGATTTTTTGGTAGGATAACCAATCAGTAGGGGCTTAGCCTGACAGTATATGTTGTACGACATTCTGGATGAATGATAAAGACGATGTCTTCTACCCCGATTGTTATCTAAAGCGATTGCAGGATTGTAAAAAGGACGCAAAGACCAGTAATTGTAAGAATTGTGGAACAGAAGACCAACGCCTTACCTGTTACACCTGCAGGGTTAGCGGTAAGTCTGGAGGGAATGTATGCATATGTTTTGAGTGTTACTCAAGCTGGGCAAAGATTGATGCCCTGAATCATTTACGGGCATAGAGCTTACGATTTTGCTTAAGGGTAGAAACAATCTTCGCTATCACCTTATCCGGGTTTCCTTTTATTTCCTCTTCCCAGAAGCGCAGTACTGTCCAATCCTTCTTTTTGAGAAGTGATTTTTGCTTTTGGTCCCTTTTGCGGTTTTCCTCTATTTTATGTATCCAGAATGGGTCGATTCGTTTTTCTTTAAGTTGTTTTAAGTCCTTGCCATGCCAAAAGCTACCATCGAGAAAGATTGCCAAGCGTTGTTTTGGAAAAACAATATCCGGTCTCCCAGGAAGCTTTCCATAATGTTTTTTGTATCTGTAGCCAATAGGATACACTATGGGGCTGAGTTTCTTTAAGAAGTCGCTCTCAAGCTTGGTTTCCGCCCTTATACGCGACATTATCCAACTGCGTTTCTTTCTGGAAAAGATATCTATCATTCAATCTATTATCCACTAACGCCTTTACTGAGTAAACCCATTTGAAAAAAACAGAATAGGGGTGTATCTTAAAGGAATGTCGCAATGGGAAAAACCAGTTTATAAAAGACTCGCCGAATCAGAACTGGGAGCAGGACATACCTCCGGAATTGTCCCAACGGTTGATACTCAGCCGTATTTTGGCGTTCCGAAAAAGGCGGAATCGTATCCAATCAAAAAGATATTCATCGAATTCTGGGTTGGTAGAAGCAGTAAGATTATAACAACCAATGTTAATTACTTCAAAACCGATACCCATAATCACATTCATCTCACTGGAAATCTGTTTCCCGCATACAAAGACGGAGGTGCTTCTGTGGGGGATATCCTCGTTTTTTGGAGGTCCGTGGAAGACGAAAACAGTTTCAAGGCAGAATTAATTAAACCAGATTCTGCTCGATGGACAGCAATCACTGGAATAGGATTCCCGGCGACCGGGGGGTTCATCGAACTTTTACCACCTGGCGATAACTTAACCCCAACTGATATAGAAGAATCGGGCGAATACGAAATACTTTCTGGAGTAGAGGATACTTTGACTGCCGGCGATTTTCCGACTATAGATCGGCAGGGCCGTAGAAAACAAGGATCACGCATGATGACGATGAGGAGCAAGGCTAAAGGAGATTTTGTCTTGAAACAGCAAAATTATAAATGCCAGATTGATGCTTCGCATAAGAGTTTTTTCACGCCCGTGAACGTACCGTATATGGAAAAGCACCATTTAATACCAATGAAATATTATGAGGAATATGAAAAGGATCTTGATGATATCAATAACATAGTCTCTCTGTGTCCCACGTGTCACAGACAAATTCACCACGGCAGAAAAAAGGAGGTGGGTAAGATTCTGGAAATACTCTATGAAAAACAAAACGAATTATTGGGGAATGCAGGTTTTATGATCGATTTGAAAAATCTGAAAGAGAAGTATGGCACATCATGAATCTTATCCATATAGAAATCGGGTATTCTGGAAAAGAGCTCCTAGAATGGATTGGGCAACGTTTACAGTGATTGCATTTCCGGCCTGTTTGTAGAGTTGCGTATCGGAAACCCCATTCGTTCTCGCATTCTTAGGGAAAGAATCATCAAAGCCTTGCAGACGGAAAGCTTCCAGGGGAGTAATCCTCCTAACCCCTTTTTTAGTTGTTGTACCATTTAAAACAACCCCGTTTTTGAAAACTCCCTGGATAAAATCATCCGAGTAATAGTTGTCTTGATTTGCCCTATGCATTTTATGCATACTTGCCGTAAGAGGTCTTGCAATAAGCCGGTTTATTTCCGATCTCGAATAGTATTTTCCGCTTCCATGGGCAAGGATTGTTTTGAGTATCTTCTTTGAGAGATAATACTTTTCATCAGTTTCTTTTTCCAAGAGATGCCAAGCTGTTCGGTATATGGGTTGTTTTCTCCAGGAAATATCTTTTAATCTGAGTTCTGATAGCACCGTTTTGTTTCTGGAGCCGAGAATATAAAGACGACGCCTAACTTGAGGTACGCCAAAATCAAGGCTGTTCATCAGTCTGTACTCAGTTGCGTAGCCCAACTCATCGGAGAGAATCGACATGATTCTCCGGAGAGTTTTTCCATTATCATGGGTCTGTAAGCCTCGGACGTTTTCAAGGATAAAAAAGGAAGGCTTTTTTACTGCAAGTATTTTTGCGATATGAAAAAATAACGTTCCCCTCGTATCTTCAAAACCCTTCTTCAAGCCCATCAAGCTAAACGGCTGACAGGGGAATCCGGCAAAGAGAATATCAAAGCTTGGAAGGCGTCTTCGGATATCTGACTCCGAACCCAACCGGGCGATGTCGCCAAGATCCATTTCGCCATCGGTGTCAAAGTTGGCATGATAGGTTGTGAGTGCATATCTGTCTATTTCACTATATCCTAGGCAGTGCGATTTTATGTCAGCATTTTCTGCGGCTTGGTCTATAGCTACCCGAAAACCTCCTATCCCAGAAAATAGATCGAGATACGCTAGTCCGGCCCTCTTTTTTTCGTGGGTTTGCATAACTGGTTATAGCAAGTATTTTTTCAAAGTTTTAGCAACTACACTTGCCAACAGGGGAGGGACCGCATTGCCGATTTGGTTGTACCACTGTGTGTAGGGGCCATGGAATACATAACTATCTGGAAAGCTCTGTATTCGTGCAGCTTCTCGTGGTGTCAGCCCTCTTGGCTCGAAAGGATGTATATACATATGGCAATCAAATTTCATGTGCGAGGTGATTGTTTTTGACGGTTTTCCCGCAACTAGTTTGTAGAATTTATCCTTGAATATGCCTTTACGACTATTGTAAGGCATTATATGTGCAATGTCAGGATGGTCTGACTTTCCACCTTGTGGAAGAAGTTTAAAGATCAGCAAGTCTCTGTTGTTATTATAACGAGCCTTGTGGTTGTAGACAGAGTTTGGGATCCTCCCTCCATTTATTTTTCTTATGTAGGTTTTGTCACGTCGATCATTTGAAAAAATCTTATCTCTGAACATCCCCGATTTTTCTGAATCAACCTCAGTCCTGTTTTTTTCCGTCCTTGCCACTAATTTACGTAATCCCCAGAAGGCTGACCTCAAGGGGACCTTGGTTGGTTGTTTATCCAGCCTTATCTCTTCAAAAATAGCTTTGAGTACTTCGTATGGGTTCTTGAAATTCTTTTTTCGTAATCCCAAGTAGAAAAGTCTTTCTCTGTGTTGAGGAATGCCGTAGTCTTTTGCGTTGAGAAGCTGGTACGAAACCGCATAACCCACATCTTCAAGATCTTCAACGACATGTTTTGCCATAGGTAGCATGCCCTTGACGTTCTCCATCAGGAATGCCTTCGGTTGGAGTTTGGAAGTTGCTTTCACAAACTCTTTGTAAAGGGAGTTGCGTGGGTCGTCGATCAGCCTTTGTCTATTTGCCATACTGAACCCTTGGCAAGGTGGACCTCCAACAACCAGATCGATAACTCTTTCTTCGGATAGTTGGTTGATGTATCCGGAGAGATCCCTAATGTCGCCTAGGATTACGGAATTGGTCTTTAAGCCTGGACGGTTTTTTATGAATGTTTTAATCGAAGCAGGGTCATTGTCATTTGCCAAAAGTAGTTTGAAGCCATTAGCTTCAAGACCGAGCGACAACCCACCCGCTCCACAAAAGAAATCTATGAAGGTAATTTTCGGATTTTTCACCTGCATTTGGGAAAAGGTTAACTGAGTCTTCTTAAGATGCTGATTACCTTCCCTTGTATTTCGACACTCTTCTCAAAAAATGGTTTCAACCTGGGATTTGCTGGCTGTAGTCGTACTCTGTTTTTCTCAAGGTATACTTTTTTCAAAGTCACCTCATTCCTTTCTGGTAAATATGCTACTGCGGTTTCTCCTTGTTCTACGCTTGGTTGTTCACGAACAACTACGGTATCGCCATTAAGGATGCCTTCATCTATCATGCTGTCCCCCCGTACCAGAAGGGCATAATGCCTTCCAGTCTTTGAAAGCATGCCTCTTGGTACGTGCAAGGGCTGAGGATTCTCAATGGCTTCAATGGGTTTTCCAGCAGTAATAACTCCCAATAGAGGAATTTCAGTGAGTGGACCAGCATCACTTCTCTTATAGAGTTCAATGGAACGCGCGCGGCCTTTGTTGCGCTGAATGTATCCTTTTTTACGCAAAGCATCCAAGTACTGATACACAGTACCAACGGAAGATAGTTTGAATTTTTTTCCAATCTCTTCGAGGGTAGGGGAATAACCCTTTTCCTTTTGGAACGCTTGCACAAAATCCAGTATCGCTTTTTGTTTTTTTGTAATTGGTTCCATTCTACCCTTGACAAGAAATTTCCCTAAGTTTATGATACGAAAAAAAGACGCAAGTAGTCAAGGGAAGTTTTCCACAGGCCGGATAGCACCTTACAATCTGGTGGGGAGGTAAAAGTTTTGGGCCGTTTTTCTGCTTAGGATTTAGTCGCCTTTACTTCTCCCTCCACAGAAGCTTCTATAGCTTTTGTGGTGGGGGAATGAAAGTAAAGGCCGACTTCTTCCAATAATAGCCAGTTAACCGACACAAAACAATGGGACCAAAGTTTGAGGTCTACATGGATATCGCAGGAGGGTATCGCTGGAGATTGAAGGCTCGCAACGGCGAAATTGTCGCCATAAGCGAGTCGTATGTTTCCAAATACGGTGCTACTCGTTCTGCGGAACTTGTACGATCCCTTGCTGGTATAGCTATGATCGTAGATATTACGAGGTAGTTATGACCAACTCTCCTCACCAGGTTAAAGGGTGCTATCCTGATAGATATCGTAGTGGGGGTGCATATTGTGTGTCATTCTCAGTATCTAAATTCATGTCTAAATTTAACCCTTTCACACCAAACAACCCCGTCCATAGTAATATGTTCATTGGACGTGCTCCCGAGTTCGATGCTATCGATCGAGCGCTTGCACAAGCACTCGGAGGCAATCCTAGCCATATTTTGATTCTTGGAGAAAGAGGCATAGGGAAAACTTCACTACTTAACGTTGCTGGCCTTTTTGCGAGAGGGGGTTATACATGGAATGATAGAAAACACAACTTTTTGGTGGCTCGTATTAGTCTCAATGAGAATATTTGTTTGGTTGACTTTGCAATCAATCTTAGGAATTCTATCCAGAGAGAGATTGACAAAGAGAATCCAGGCGTGGCATCACTTAAGAAAGCATGGGATTTTCTTTCACGTTTTGAAGCCGCAGGAATCGCATATAAGCACGAGGAGTCTATTAAAAATAATGCACAAATCATACAGGAATTTGCTTTTTCTCTAGTCGATACTATAAAATCATTGAAAGATTCTGCGCAAAAAGATGGCTTGGTTATTTTGATTGATGAAGCAGATAAAGCTTCTTTGGATTTGAGCTTAGGTTCTTCTCTTAAGAGTATTACTGAAACTTTAGCTGCAGAAGATTGTAATAATATACTATTTGTAGTCACAGGTCTTCCCGGAACCAGAGATGTTTTAACTAAAAGTCACGAATCATCTCTTAGGTTATTCCAGGAATTTAATCTCGGTCCTTTATTAAAGGATGAGACCATTACTGTTATAGAGAGCGGTTTGCAAGAGGCTAAGAAAATATCCGGAAAAGAAACTCAGATAACGGATGAGGCAAAAGATTTAATTTATGTTTTTTCAGAAGGTTACCCGCATTTTGTACAACAGATTGGTTATTCGGTTTTTGAAGTAGACGAGGACGGGCTTATTGATAAAGGTGATGTGAATACGGGAGTATTTGCAGAAAGAGGAGCAATAAAGTTAATTGGTGACAGATATTATGCTAAATTTTTTTATAAAGACATCTCTGTGGAATCTCAACGAGAGATACTTTCTATAATGGCAGAGAAGTGGAATGATTGGATTACAAAAAAGGAAATAAAGGAAAAGTTTTCCAACAAAGAGAAAACCCTAGATAATGGTGTACGTTCTTTAATAGAGAAGGGGATTATAATTCCAAGAGAGGGTTTTAAGGGTCAGTATCGACTTCAATGGGCAAGTTTTGCATTTTGGATTAAGAACCATAGAAAGACTGGGCGACAGTAAGACTTATCTTAAACTCTTATCACTACGCTATCGTCGGTGTACGTCGAGAAGGCATTTGTTAATGATGCATGTATGTTTGTATGATAGTAGCTTGACATCTTGTCTTGGTCGATCAATGATCGGATTATGACACCATATGATTATGAGAAAGCTATAAAAGGGCTCGAGCCGCAGATGCAAATTATGAAGAATTTGAGGGCAGATAGCTTGGATTACGCAAAACAACTTCAGAAATATCTCGAAATGCTTATTACTGTAAAGAGCCATGCTTGGTGTATGGATGTGGCAAGCGAAAGGCGGAAAATGGCAAAGTTGGTGGTTGGTGCAATATTAAGAGTAAACTAAGCGAAGCTTAGTTTTGAACATGAGCTACAAAGGCGTTATTATCGAGGAGAGCTTGGAGAATAAAGATGTTTTGAAAGACGTCACGATTTTGAGCACGAAGGTTGAGGAGGTGACGGAGAGGCATAAGACACCCTGGATAAAGCAGTGGACACTTCATACCGTGGAAATACCGGAGGGCAGGGGAGAGGAGATTGCGGAAAAGCTAAATCACAGCTTGGATCCACAGCATGCATGGTATGCATCTTTCAAAGATGATAAGTTTCATTACGTTGTTTTTCGAGGCAAGGTATTCAAGGTAGACCGAAGCAAACCAGAGCAATACAAACCAGTTACTGAGTATGGTCTTTCATTAGGCATTCCCGACTACCAACTCGACTTCTCTCCACATATTAAGGAGTGGAAACGTGATTAAAAAGTTCAAAGTAAGCCGGGCTTACTTTGCGAAGAATGTGTGAAGACGGTCTTCACACATTTCATACCAACCTCGCCTCTCGGCGGGGTTTGGTTTTGACAGGAATAGATTTACATAGTAAGAGAGGCTAAAGGACCTTCACAAGTGAATAGGGAGTGGTGCTGTGGAAAGCATAAGGGATGTGCAAGTTCGGCTGTTCTTTGGTGTTTTGTTTGGCATCGCGGGCGGCGTATTGGTTGCAGACGCTCTGCCGTTCGTGATCTGGTGGTTCGCGATTCCCATTGGAGCAGTGCTCGGAGGCGCCGTGTTCGCTGCTCCTGAAATCCGCAAGGCAGCTCCTGTTGCCGCCCGTTCTGCTTGGCAATCGCTCGCTCACCTTCCGGTCTACTGGAGGCGTTATCAGGAGGCGCCACTGGAACGAAGGCGGAAATGGCAAATATCTGTTGCTGTTTTCTCCTCATTATTCATCGCGGGAGGACTGTTGAGCGGAAGTGCGATAGCTATGTCAGAAGGTGGGACACTACCGGGACTGACAGTGCTGATAATGATGGTCAGTTTTATATCGTACATTCTCCTAGCTGTTGGTCCAGTCTTCGCCACGGCAAACAGGAAAGTGCCGGTGCGAGCGATAGTGTTCGCGAGTCCTCCCGGCCCATTCTTGTTCATTGCTTTTGCGCTCGTACTCTCCATAAGGTTTTTTGGAAAAACCATCTGGAGAGGAGCACCGAAAGCACCTGTCTTCCTAAGTGGAGTTTTGCGTGACGCGGCCAAGTTCGCGGTCCGTTTCTCCATAGAGCTTTTCTGGCAGGTGAACTCGAGACCCTTGGCCATCACGGCAATCGGGTCGGGCGCCGGGGTGGGTGTATTCTTCCCGTTGTTCCGCCTCATGTGGCAGTGGGAAATCCTGCCCGCAGCCATTGTCGGCGCCCCGATCGGAGCTGTCGTGAGCCTGGCATACTACCAGTTCAGGCCGCAACGCGTCCTCAAGGCCCACTAGTTGTTCACAACTAGGCCCGGCCTAGTTCGTGAAAACAAAGCACGGAGAGATTCCTCTCCCCGTGCTTTTTTATTGACAAAGGAATTGAGCTGGTATATACTCAATTTTATGAGGAACGAAGTTTCCTTATCCTTGTGAAATAGAACGGACTAGCCCCATTTAAGCACTGGGTTAGACCGGTGTGTTTTTTTGGAAAAACATTATGAAAGGATTAATAGGAAAAAAAATAGGAGCTACCCAGATGTTCACTGGGGAGGGAAGAGCGGTTGCAGTGACCTTAATTGAGGCAGGGCCTTGCACGGTTTTGGGTTTGAGGACAAAGGAAAAGAACGGGTATGAGGCGGTTCAGATCGGTTTTGAGGCCTTGCCCGAGAAAAAAGTGACCAAGAGCATGAGAGGAAAGGGGTTCCGATACATCAAGGAGTTCCGGTTCATCAACGAGATGAAACCAGGCGACACCCTTGATGTTTCTGTTTTTAAAGAGGGTGACAAGGTTGCTGTTTCGGGCATTTCAAAGGGAAAAGGAACGCAAGGAGGAGTGAAGCGCTGGGGGTTCCACGGAAGGAACGCCACACGAGGAGCAAAGCACGAAGAACGAACCATAGGTTCAGTGGGCGCGGCGCGTCCTTCTGAAGTATGGCCAGGAAAGAAAATGCCAGGCCACATGGGAGTTGAGCGCACCACGGTTCGCAACCTCAAAGTGATGAAAGTAGACCAGGAAAACAATCTGTTGGCAGTAAAGGGCGCGGTTCCCGGAAGAAGGGGAACGCTTATTGAAATTGTAAGCAAATAATATGACAGAAGTTGCCGTATACAATCAAGAGGGGCTGAAAACAGGGGAAGCAAAGCTTTCTGCCTTGTTTGAGGCAAAACTGAACCGAGACGTGGTGCAGCAGGCAGTGGTCGCCCAAAAGGCGAACGAGCGGCACCTCATCGCGCACACCAAAACCAGGGGGGAAGTATCAGGAGGAGGAAGAAAGCCCTGGGCGCAAAAAGGAACAGGAAGAGCGCGCCACGGCTCTATTCGTTCTCCTTTGTGGAAAGGCGGAGGCGTTGCCTTTGGGCCACGTAACGACCGGGTGTACAAGCAGAAAGTGAACAAGAAGGTAAAGAAACTGGCCTTGCAGCAGGTGCTTTCTGAAAAAGCGCGAGCGAATCTCATTTTAGTAATAGATTCTTTTTCCATGGAAAAACCAAAGACAAGAGTAATGGAACAATTGCTCCAAAAGCTTCCTTTGGGTTCAGCAAGAACGCTCTTGGTGTTGGCAAAGAACGAAAAGGCAGTGGTTGCAGCCTCAAGAAATATCGCGAGAATCGCGGTTACCACGGCGCAGGACTTGAACACGGTAGATATTGTATCGGTAAAGTTCGTCATATTTGAAAAAGACGCGTTATCCGTATTGGAAAAGATGTTCGCGAAATAACATGAGCCCGTTACCATTTTTCAAAAAAAAGAAAGAAGAACCAAAACCAATTCCTGAAAAAAAGGAAGCGGTTTTGGAGGCGAAGAAAGAGGAGCAAGCACCCAAAGCGCTTGAAGTAAGCGCAGAAGGTGTGTTGCGCAGGCCCCGCGTGACGGAAAAGGCAAGCACGGCGGCTGAGCGCAACGAGTACGTGTTTGAGGTGTATCCTGAAACAAACAAAATTCAGGTAAAGAACGCCGTGGAAAAAACCTACAAGGTGAACGTTTTGAACGTCAACATGGTGAATTTGCCCTCAAAAGTGAAGCGGATAGGAAAGAGATTGGGGAAGACCGCGGCTGTTCGAAAAGCCATTGTGCGGCTTGAAAAAGGCCAATCGATCGATATTATGCCGAGAAAACCATGAAAACCATTCTTTCAAAAAAGGAACCCGAAAAGCGCTTACTTGTTCATATGCGCAACACCGGCGGCAGGAATAAGTATGGCCGCATCACGGTGCGCCACCGGGGAGGAGGCACGAGGAGTATGTACCGCTTTGTTGATTTTGGGCAGGAATACGCGGGAGTGAAGGGAAAAGTTTCTGCTCTTGAGTATGACCCGAACCGCAACGCCTTTATCGCTTTGGTTCAATACGAGAACGGCAAAAAAGGGTATGTGCTGGCCGCTGAAACCATGAAAGAGGGAAGCGAGATTTTGTGTGATGAAAGGGCAGAGGTTGCGTCAGGCAACCGAATGCGCTTACAATACATCCCAGTTGGAACCCAGGTGTTCAATATTGAGTTGATCCCCAACCAGGGAGGAAAAATAGTGCGGGGAGCGGGGACTGCAGCCATTATCGGCGCTCACGAGAGTGGGTTTGCCCAGTTGACCCTTCCTTCCACTGAAGTGAGGAGGGTTTCAGACCAGTGCTTTGCGACCGTGGGAATGGTTTCAAACCCCGGCCACAAATACGTGGTATTGGGAAAAGCAGGAAGAAGGAGACTGAAAGGATGGAGGCCCTCGGTACGAGGCACGGCCATGAATCCTCACGACCATCCGCACGGAGGAGGAGAAGGAAAAACCGGACGAGGCATGACCCATCCCAAAACCCCATGGGGAAAGCCTGCTTTGGGAGTAAAGACGCGGGGCAGGAAATGGACCGATAAATTGATCGTTTCAAGAAGGAAGAAAAAGAAGAAATAATACCATGTCACGTTCACTTAAAAAGGGGCCATACCTGGATCAGAATCTTATGAAGAAGATCTCGAATATGAAAGCGGGAGACCGAACCGTTGTTAAAACATGGGCGCGCGACGCCACCATAACGCCTGAAATGGTGGGATTCACTTTTGGCGTGCACAACGGAAAAGATTTCATCAATGTGGTGGCAAGCGAGGAAATGGTGGGGCACCGTTTGGGTGAGTTTTCTCCCACCACCAAGTTTGTGCGCCACGGAGGAAGAATGCAGCGTGAATTGGAAGCAGGGGCGGCAACAGCAACGGGAGCGGCTCCCGCGGCGACGAATAAACCCGCTGAAGGGAAGAAATAATCAATCCTTCGACAAGCTCAGGATAAAAACATGAAAACTACCGCTTATTTACGACATTTGAGAGTAGCTCCGAGAAAGGTTCGCATGGTAACAGACCTTATTCGGGGGAAAAAGTATGAGGAGGCTCAGCGCATCCTTTCTTTTGCGATAAAGCGGGGTTCTGAACCCGTATTGAAGCTTTTGAACTCGGCCGCGGCGAACGCAAAGCAGAAGTTCAACGCCGAAACCAACAATCTGAAAATCGCAAAGATCACGGTTGACGAAGGACCGAAATTAAAACGCATCAGGCCACGAGCTCGGGGCCAGGCATACCAAATACAAAAGAAAACCTCGCACATCACCTTGGTGCTGGAAGAAATTACGCCTACTCCAGAAGGAAAAGCTGCTGCAAAACCTGCTGCGCAGGCAGCGGTGACTACTGCTGAGAAACCAGTGGCTGTTGAAACCGAGGGCACTCCGAAAGTGACTCCAAAGGAAGCTCCGGTTCGAAAACCCCTGCAGGAAGAAAAGCGCAGGTTCCAGGGTATTCGCGCGTTACCCAAAATATTTCGCAGAAAAGCTATTTAAACCAACATGGCGCACAAAGTTCACCCAAAAGTATTCAGAATAAAGGAAACCAAGGATTGGTTGTCCCGCTGGTTTGACAAGAAAAACTTCCAGAAACATCTGGAGGAGGATTTCGCGCTCCGCGCGTTCCTTGAGAAAAAGCTCAAGGACGCGGGGCTGGAGCATTTGGAAATTGAGCGGTTCCCCGGAAAGCTCACGGTCATTCTGTTCACCTCGCGGCCCGGGCTTATCATTGGAAGAGGAGGTTCGGGCGTTGAAGAGCTGCGAAAGAATCTGCAAAAGCAGGTTTCGATAAAAGATGTTCGCATTGAAATTCGGGAGGTGAAGAACCCCTGGGAATCAGCCGCTTTGTCGGCCCAGTTCATCGCAACGCAGCTTGAGCGCAGAATGCCTGCCAGGAGAACCATGAAGCAGTCTCTTCAAAAGATCATGGCTGTCAAAGGGAACAAGGGAGCCCGCCTTGAAATAGCAGGACGCTTGGGCGGAGCTGAGATCGCCAGGCGTGAATGGCTGAAGAACGGCCAGCTTCCGCGCCAGACATTGCGGGCAGACATTGACTACGGATTCAGGGAAGCCATGACCCGATACGGAACCATTGGGGTTAAGGTATGGATTTACAAAGGAGAGAAATTCGACTAATCCTTCGATAAACTCAGGATAAAAATATGTTAACGCCAAGACGAGTAAAATTCAGGAAGTGGCACCGAGGCCGAACCAAAGGAGTAGACAATCGGGCAAACCAGTTGGCTTTTGGAAGCTATGGATTAAAAGCCATGGACACCAAATGGGTGACTGCGCGCCAAATAGAGGCAGCTCGCAGGTCTATCATTCGGTTCTTGAGAAAAGGAGGAAAGGTGTGGCTTCGGGTATTTCCAGACAAACCCGTCACCTCAAAGGGGCCTGAAACACCCATGGGTGGAGGAAAAGGAGCTGTTTCCCACTACGTGTTTCCCATGAGGCCGGGCCGCATCATATTCGAGGTAGAAGGAATTCCAGAAGAACAGGCGCTCGACGCGTTGGGCCAAGCAGGTTCCAAGCTTCCCATAAAAACCAAGATCGTGAAGAGAGTATAGTTTTTAAATACTAACCCTATGCCAAAAAGAAAACTCCAAGGAATTATAGTGTCAGACAAGATGCAAAAGACCGTCGTAGTTGAGGTTGAAAGCTTGAAAGTGCATCCTTTGTATAAAAGGAGATTTAAGGTGTTCAAGCGTTTCAAAGCGCATTCAGAAGGCGAGTATCACACCGGAGACAAGGTTGTTATTGAAGAAACAGCCCCCATTTCCAAAGATAAGAAGTGGCGGGTTGTTGAAAAACTATGATACAGCCAAGAACCATGTTGCAGGTTGCAGACAATACCGGGGCCCGGTTGCTCCAGTGTTTTCATGTTTCCGGAGGTTCCAAAAGGAGATACGCGCAGATTGGAGACGTTATCGTGGCGAGCGTGAAAGTTGCTGAGCCCAGAAGATTGGTCAAAACCCACGACAAGGTGAAAGCGGTCATCGTGCGCCAGAAGCGGCCCTTTCGCAGAGCAGACGGTTCGTACATTTCTTTTGACGAGAACGCCGCGGTCATTTTGGAGACAGGAAAAGAACCCAAGGGAGGGAGAATCTTTGGCCCTATTCCACGTGAATTAAGAGAAAGAGGATACACGAGCATTACCAACCTGGCCCCTGAAGTCGTATGATTAAGCTCAAGGTAAAAACCGGAGATACCGTGTTGGTCATTTCCGGAAAAGACAGGGGAAGAAAGGGGAAAATCACCAAGGTTTTTCCCAAAGCGGTGAAGCTCATAGTTGAGGGCATGAATATGAGGAAACGCCACGTGAAGCCAAGAAAGTCTGGAGAAAAAGGCCAAATTGTTTCAAAAGAAGCTCCGTTTTCTCTTTCCAATGTGAAGCTCATGTGTCCCAAGTGCCAAAAGGCGGTGCGCGTGGGGTGGAAAACAGTAGGTCAGAAAAAGTCCCGCGTATGCAAGAAATGCGGGGAAACGATATGACACGCATGCAAACTACATATACGAAGACGGCGGTACCCGAATTGATGAAGAAGTTCGGGCTGAAGAACCGAATGGAAGTCCCCAAGATAGAAAAGGTGGTGCTTAACATTGGGTTTGGAAAGCTCGTTTCTGGAAAAACAGGTGAAGAGGAGAAAAAGGTAAAAGAAGAAGTGCTGCAGGATTTGAGCTTGATAACCGGGCAGCGGCCTTCGTGGACCTTGTCTCACAAAGCCATAGCGGGGTTCAAGCTGAGAGAGAAAGTTGCCATTGGAGCAAAAGTCACGCTGCGGGGTCCTCGTATGTATGACTTTTTGGAGCGGCTGGTCAACGTGGTGCTGCCCCGTTCGCGTGACTTTCGCGGCATTCTTTTGAAAACATTCGACCAGAAAGGGAACTTGAATATGGGAGTTAGGGAAATGATTTTCTTCCCCGAGATCCTTCCCGAAAAGGTACGCGTTCCCCTGAGCTTGGAAATAACGGTAACAACGAGCGCCAAAACCAGGGAACAGGGGATTGAGTTATTGCGTTTAATCGGTTTTCCATTAGAATAGACAAGTTATGGCAACCATAGCGAAAATAGCAAAAGCAAAGAAGAAGCCCAAGTTTCCGTCCCGAAAAACCCTGAGGTGCTTTCGGTGCGGAAGGAAGCGGGGATACATGCGCGACTTTAACCTGTGCAGGATTTGCTTTCGCGAAGCGGCAAACAAGGGCTTGATACCCGGAATAATGAAAAGCAGCTGGTAGTTCGATTACACTCACTATGACAGACCCAATTGCAGACATGTTAACCCAAATACGAAACGCATCACTGGTCTTGAAAGAGACGATTGAGTTGCCGTACTCCAAAATGCGCCTGGAGATAGCGAAGATACTGGAAAAGGAAGGGCTCATCGTATCGAGCCAGTTGCGAGGTAGGAGGGCCAGAAAGTTCTTGGAACTTACCTTGAAGTATGACGGAAAGGCGCCTGCCATTTCCGGTTTGAAGCGCGTTTCAAAGCCGGGCCAGCGAATATACGTGCCATTCTCTAAGATTAAGAAGGTGAAAGGGGGTTTTGGCATTTCCATTATTTCAACCTCAAAAGGCCTTTTGTCGAACAAAGAGGCGTGGAATCAGAAGGTTGGAGGAGAGGTGATATGTGAAGTTTGGTAGTAATTTTATGAGCAGAATAGGAAACAAACCAATAGAAATACCCGCAGGAGTTGAGGTTACGATAGAGGGAATGGAGGTCCAGGTGCAAGGGCCCAAAGGCGCGCTCAAGAGAGCGTTTCCTAACCTTGTCGTTATTGAAAAAGAAGGTACTGTTATTCGCGTGTCTCCCAGGAACAAAGAAACCTTGAACAAAACTGAGCACGCCATGTGGGGAACCGCGAGACAGCTGGTTTCGAATATGATACAAGGAGTACAGACAGGGTATGAAAAGAAGTTGGAAATTGAAGGAGTGGGGTACAGAGCCGCGGTGCAGGGAGACGCGTTGAACCTTGAGTTGGGATATACCAACCCTATCAGTTTAAAGATTCCCGAGGGACTTTTGGTTCAGGTGGAGAAAAACGTCGTTACCGTTTCCGGCATCGACAAAGAAGTGGTGGGGCAATTTTCGAGCCACGTCAGGAAGTCGAGGGGAGCTGAACCCTACAAAGGAAAGGGAGTGAAGTACGTGGGAGAACAGATCCGCAGGAAGCTTGGAAAGCGGGCTGCGGCAACCGCGGGCGCTGGAGGAGCGAAATAATACGAACACTATGCAAGAACGAAACACCCAACGACAACGAAGACACAGGCGCGTGCGCGCCAAGATACGGGGAACCGCAAAGCTTCCCCGCTTGGTGGTGTTCCGTTCGAATAAGAACTTTGAGGCGCAACTCGTGGATGACGAGAAAGGGAAAACCCTGGCTTTCGTGGAAGTTGCTCTGAAAAACACCGAAAAAGCGGGAACAGCCATGGCTCAGCTCGCGAAAGAAAAGAAGGTAACCAAGGTCGTGTTTGATAGGGGCGGATACAAATACCACGGCAACGTCAAGAAGTTCGCCGAGAGTGCTCGTAAAGAAGGTT
>MHTR01000006.1 GCA_001823155.1 Candidatus Wildermuthbacteria bacterium RIFCSPHIGHO2_01_FULL_48_25 | reverse complement strand
TTTGCGTTGTCTGAATTCAACGTGTTCCATCACTGCAGGAAATACGGCTTGTCTACTTTCCAATGCCCGCACTTCCTTTTTTTGCTCATGGGCGCGGTCATTATCATATCCATTCTGATGTTCTACGCCGTGGGCTCAAGATACATTGCAGACCCGTTACTGGTGGCATTCGTCACCTTGCTCTTGGCAGGCGTACTTTTGGCAATCGCGTTCATCATTACCGACAGTTTCCAGCGCCTAGCTGAGAACGCGAGGTTGAAAACCGAGTTCGTGAGTATTGTGTCGCACCAACTGCGCTCTCCCCTTTCGAATATGAAGTGGGGGTTGGAAATCCTGCTTTCGGGCCGGGTGGGGAATGTGGAAAAAGGAGAAGCAGAGTACCTTCAGATCTTAAAAGAGAACAGTTCCCGAATGCACGAACTGGTGAACGACTTGCTGGTTGCTTCCCGCATTGAAGAAGGCCGGCTCGCGTTCCAGAAGCAGGAGTTCTCTTTAAAAGAACTCGTCCAAAGCGTGGTGGTTTCGTTCCGGCCCTGGATGACCGCTTCGAATATGAAGTTGAAGGTTGAAGAAGACGGGAAGGTGTCGAACGTGACCGCAGACCCGGTTATGCTCCGCCAGGTTTTGCAGAATCTTTTGGACAACGCCATTCGCTACGGCAAGAGCGGGGTTGGCCTGCGCTACCAGAAAAAAGGGAACAAGGTGCGCTTTGAGGTTGAAGATGACGGCGTGGGAATTCCAAAGGGAGACCAGAAGTTCATCTTTGAGCGGTTCTTTCGTTCCGCGAACGCCAGGAGGCACCAAACCGAGGGTTCGGGCCTGGGTTTGTACATAGCGAAAAACATGATCGAGAAATCCGGGGGAAGCATAGGATTCGCTTCCGAGGAAAACAAAGGGTCGACGTTTTGGTTCAGTATTCCCATTACCTAATACCCTTAATAGCCCTAACTACCATGAAGACTATTTTAGTCGTTGAAGACGAGGGAGCTTTGCAAAAAGCCCTGGGAGACGTGCTTTCGCAGGAAGGTTTTGAAGTTATTGCTGCTCTGGACGGAGAACTGGGCCTCCAATTGGCTCAGGACAAAAAGCCCAACCTCATTCTTTTAGACCTCATTCTTCCCAAGCGCAACGGTCTTGACGTGTTGGAAGCTTTGAAGAAAAACAGCAGCACCAAAGACATTCCGGTCATCGTGCTGACGAACCTGGAAGACATGAAAAACATACAGCGCGCCGTTGACCTGGGAGCAACCACGTACCTGGTGAAAGCGAACTACTCCATTGAGGAGGTGCTTCAAAAAGTGAAAGAAACAATTGGATGAGAATTGAGAACGAGCAACTGAAGGCCTTTTTGCTCGACGCGGGCCTTGTTTCGGAACAGGAACTGGCTGGAGCAGAAGAGAGCGCCAAAAAAGACAAGAAACGTTTGCGTGACGTTCTCTTGGAGCAGGCCTTGATAGGCGAGGAACAGCTGGTTCGCACCGAGGCCTACATTTTGGGGATTCCATACGTGAACCTGCAGGCTGAAAAGATAGACCCCGAGGTGCTCAAGATAATTCCAGAACCCATTGCCCGGTCAAACAACATTTTGGCGTTCCGCAAGAAGGGCCAGGATTTGGAGGTTGCCATGCTCGACCCCGACGATCTTCGAACCATTGACTTCATTAAAAAGAAGTCTGACCTTCGCATTCTCCCTCGTTTGACCGACACCGTTTCCATAAAACAGGTTCTGCAGCAGTACGGTAAAAGTTTGGAGGCTGAGTTCGGAGACATCATCAAAGAAGAGATCCAAGGCATCAAAGCCGTACAGGAAACCGGCGAAAAAGCAGAAGATTTGGAAAAGGTTGCTGAAGAGCTCCCGGTCATCCGCATTGTGGATACCTTGCTCAAGCACGCCATTCTGCAGCGCGCTTCTGACATTCACACTGAACCCTTGGAAAAAGAAGTGCTCGTGCGTTATCGCATTGACGGCATTTTGCGCGACGCCATGATTCTTCCCAAGAATGCGGCAAACGGCATTGTGGCGCGCATCAAGGTGCTCTCGAACCTGAAGCTCGACGAACACCGGCTTCCCCAAGACGGAAGGTTCAAAGTGGAAACAGACGAATACAAGTATTCGGTCAGGGTTTCCATTATCCCGGTGTTTGACGGAGAAAAGGTGGTCATGCGTTTACTTCCCGAAACCGCCAAAGCCTTCACACTGGAACAGCTCGGGTTCCAGGGAGAGGCATTGGAAATCGTGCACAACAACCTGAGAAAGCCGGTTGGCATGGTTTTGGTTACCGGGCCCACGGGTTCGGGGAAAACCACCACCCTGTACTCCATGATGGAGATTTTGAATACGCCCGCGGTCAACATTTCAACAGTGGAAGACCCTATCGAGTACCGCATGCCGAGGATCAACCAAACGCAGGTAAACCCCAAGATAGGTTTGAGTTTTGCCTCAGGGCTTCGTTCCCTGCTGAGGCAAGACCCCAACATTGTTATGGTAGGAGAGATCAGAGACAAGGAAACAGCGGGATTAGCCATTAACGCGGCCTTGACCGGGCACCTGGTACTCTCCACCCTGCACACCAATTCAGCAGCAGGAGCCATGCCCCGTTTGATAGACATGGGAGTGGAGCCATTCCTGCTTTCCTCAACGCTTTCTGTCATTATTGCCCAGCGCCTGGTGCGCAGACTGCAGGAAGAAAAAACTCCCTATTCTCTTTCCGCCCAAGACCTGAAACTCCTGGGTCCGTATTGCAACTTGGAACGCATCGAAGAGGTTTTGAGACAGGAGAAACTCATCACCGTAAAACAGAAACTCCAGCAGGCAACGTTTTTCAAGCCCAAAGCAACCAAAGAATCAGACAGCGGATACAAAGGGCGCCTGGGTATTTACGAAGTGCTTCAGGTGACTGAAACCATAAAAGAGCTCATTATTCGCGGAGCAACATCAGACCAGCTGCAGGCCCAGGCGGAGAAAGAGGGAATGTTCACCATGGTGGAAGACGGGTTTTTGAAAGCCGCAAAAGGGATTACCTCCATAGAAGAAGTCATACGCGTGGTCACCGAATAAATGCCAACATATTTTTACACGGCTGTTTCCCAGGCAGGAGAAAGCAAAACAGGCTACCAGGAAGCAAAAGACGAAAAAGAGCTGGCTTCGCTTCTTCGCCAGCAGGGATTTGTGCTGACGTCGGCAAAAACAAAAGAAAGCAAGGGCTTTTCCTTTCGGTTTGACCTTTCAGCCGACGTATTCGGTATTCCTTTGGAAGAGAAACTCATGTTCGTTCGCAACCTGCGCGTCATGGTGGGCGCAGGCGTTGCCCTGCCCAAATCCTTGGACATTCTTTCGCAACAGGTTAGAAGCAAAACATTCAAAAAAGCGGTGCTCGACATGAAGGAGAAAATAGTGCAGGGGAAAGCGCTTTCCCAAACTTTAGACGAGCACCCCGAGATATTCTCTGAATTGTTCGCTAACATGGTGAGGGTTGGGGAAGAGTCGGGAACTTTAGAGAACGTGCTGTCCCAATTGGCTCTGCAGCTGGAAAAAGAGCACGAGCTGAGAACGCAGATAACCGGAGCTCTCTTGTACCCCGCTATCATCGTGGTCGCCATGATTGGTATTGGTATTTTAATGCTGGTCACCGTGGTGCCGAAACTCGCGCAAACCTTCAAGGAGTTGGGCGTTGAGCTTCCGTTCACCACGCGGCTTGTCATCAATACCGGAACCTTCTTGAGCCAGAAGTGGTATTTTGCTTTTCCGGCTCTTCTGGCGCTTTTATTCTTGGCGTTCCGTTCCCTCGGCACCAAAAAAGGAAAGCGCATAATGGACGCGTTCATGCTCAAGGCTCCCCTGCTCTCAGACCTGGTGCGCAAGACCAATAGCGCCACCACATTAAGAACCCTGAGCTCTTTGATAGCCACCGGAGTTCCCATTGTGCGGGGTCTTGAAATCACCTCGCGCGTGGTGGGCAACGTGTTCTTTGGTGAAGCTTTAGAGCAAGCCGCCAAAGAGGTTGCAAAAGGAGCCAAAGTGTCTGATTCTCTGGCAAAGCATGAAAAGCTCTACCCTATTTTGGTCACCCAAATGGTAAGCGTTGGAGAAGAAACAGGCGAGAGTTCTGAAATACTTGCCAAACTGGCCGAGTTTTACGAGGAAGAGGTCACCCAGGTGACCAAGAACCTGGCCTCGGTCATTGAGCCCTTGCTCATGTTGGTTATTGGCGGAGTGGTGGGGTTCTTCGCGGTGTCCATGATCTCTCCCATGTATTCGCTTTTGAACTCCATTAAATAAATGCGACAAAAAGGGCTCACCTTCATTGAAATACTGGTGGTTATAGGGATCCTGGGCAGCATCCTTTTGTTGAGCTTGCCCGCGTTGCGGTTCTTTGAAAGAGAGAAGGGTCTCGAAGGAGCTGCTGAAAAAGTGCTGGCAGTGTTGGAAGAAGCAAAGACCAGCACCGTTGCTTCCAAGGGCGAGAGTTCTTGGGGGGTTTCATTCGCAATCCAAAGCTACACGCTGTTTAAGGGAAGCGCGTTTGCAACACGAGATCCCGCGTTTGACAAAACAGAAACGCTTTCTTCTTCGCTTGAGTTTTCTACGATTAGCCTTGAAAGCAACGAAGCGGTATTCGAAAAACTCACCGGGTTTCCCGTGAGTGAAGGAAGTGTTGTGCTGCGCGAAAAAGCGAGCGCGCAAGAACTGCAGTTGTACGTCAACGCGAATGGTGACATTACTCAAATTGCTCCAGGAACTCCTTCAGACGAGGAACGAATTAAAGACGCAAGACACGTTCACGTTGATTACGCCAGAATTATTGATACCGAGAGCGAAACTATGACGTTAACGTTCCCCAACTCCGGCTCTCCGGTTGTCAAAACCACTATTCTCAATACGTATGTTCAGGGAAACGCGCTTTCCTGGGAAGAGAGTGTGAGCGTGGGCGGAGAGACGCAGAAACTCAAAATCCAAACACATTACTTGAATGATGCCACGAACAACACCCAGTTTTCCGTTCACCGCGACAGCAGGGTTAATACCAAGGGTTTCAGTTTGACCTTAAGCGGAGACACCACCGGAGACCTTATCCAATACAACGACAGCGGAGTTGCTGCCGCTGGCACATCACTCTATGTCTCATCTCCTTCCCTTCAATAGCAAAAAAGGAATAACGGTCATTGAAATACTCGTGGTGACCGCGGTAGTTGGAATAGCCCTTTCCAGTATTCTGGGAGTGGCAACCTTGGCTTTGCGTCAGAGCGCAGATACGAGTTTGGAAGGCAGGGCCCAGGCGCTTGCCAAGGAAACATTAGAAGCACTCTTGAACTACCGAGACGGTGTTTTTTGGGACGCAGACGACCCAGCAAACGAGTATGACGGGCTTGGAGTGGTTTTATTGGACACGTCGTACTATCCTTTTTTGTCAGCTGACGCAATACCCCGCTGGCAGCTGCTTGAGGGAGAAGAGCAGGTTGAAAACTTCACGAGGTCTGTTTCGTTCTCGAGCGTTTCCCGTGACGCCAGTTCGAACATTGTTGAGAGCGGCGGAATCGTTGACCCCGATACCAAAAAGGTCACGGCAAGGGTTTCGTGGTCTGACCGGGGGGAGGCGCGAGAAGTCACGCTCTTGATGTACATTACGAACTGGAAACAACCATGAAAAAAGGATTTACGGTAGTTGAAATACTGGTGTATGTGGCAGTGCTTGCGGTTGTGACAGGAGCAGTGTTCTCCTTTTTGCTGTGGACCAGCCAATCCCAGGTTGTGGTGAGTTCCCAGCGCCGGCTTTCCATTGTTGCCAGCCAGGCCCTGGAACTTCTGAGCAAAGAGGCAAGGGAAGCAAGAAGCGTGTATGACTCAACCTCCCTCTACGCGAGTTCTCCTGGCCAACTCTCTTTGGAAACCACCAAAGATCTTCCTGAAGGGGAAACAGAAACTTTTGTGGACTTCTTTTTGTGCGGCAGCGAGCTTTGCATGAAAAAAGAAGGCGCTTCTCCCCTGGCCTTGACTCCGAGCGAGGTTTCAATAGACAGCCTGGTGTTTACCAAAGTAGTTTCAGGAAACGTTCCTTCCCTGAAAGTAGATATCTCCCTTTCTTTCAAAGACGCCCAGTTGGATATTTCCCAAACCGTCTCATTACGGACCTATGTTGCCCCCTAACTCAGAAAAAGGATTCGCTTTGCTGTTCGCAACCGTTCTGACGGTTGGCATTAGCGTAGCCATTACCGGAAGCGTCGCGTTTTTGGCGCTTTCGAGCCAGACCATCATGCGCACTGCGCAAAACTCCAGCCAGGCGCTTTTTGCCGCAGAGTCAGGCCTGGAAGATGCGGCGTACCGCGTTAAGAATTCCCTTCCGCTCCCCCTCAGCTACACCATACCGCTCCTCGCCACGCCTGTTGAGGTGAATGTTGCGAGCGAAGGGGTTGTCAGAACCGTGAGCGCAAAGGGCATTGAAGGAACTGCGACAAGGAATCTCGAGCTCGTGCTCGAAGTCACGAGCACCGACATTCAGTTTTTTTACGGCGCGCACATCGGAGACGGGGGCTTGATCATGGATAACAACAGCAGGGTCGAAGGCAATGTGTATTCCAATGGAAGCATACAGGGAGACTCAGGCGCGGTAATTACGGAGACTGTCACTGTGGCGGGAGCGAACAACGAAGTTGCCGAGGTGATTGTTGAGGGGGATGCGTTCGTAGACCAGTGCGACGGTTCGGATATTACCAATACGTTGCACGTGAACACGAATCAAGGATGCACGTTTGGTTCTCTGGAAACACTCGGTACTCCTCCCGACTCGATTCCCCTTCCCATTAGCGCGGCCCAAATACAGCAGTGGAAAGACGAGGCTGAGGCAGGAGGAATAACGTCAGGAACCGTGGAATTGGATGGGGATGAAACTCTTACGTTGGGCCCGAGAAAAATAGTGGGGAACTTGGAAATGGAAAATAGCGCCATCCTCACGCTCACCGGTACGCTCTGGGTTACCGGGGATATCATCGTAAAAAACAGCGCGCAAGTAAGGATGAGTTCGTCGTACGGAGCCACAAGCGGAGTCATTATTGCAGACGGCACCATTACTTTGGATAACAACAGTGTTTCTTCAGGGTCTGGAACCGCGGGGAGCTACTTGATGTACCTCACCACGAACTCAAGTAGTTCTGCCCTCAATATTAAGAACAACGCAATTCTGGACATTGCCTATGCTTCCGCTGGAACCATTGTTATTGAGAACAACACGGTTCTGAAAGAAGCAACTGGATACCAACTTCACCTAAAGAACAACGCGACCATTGAGTACGAGCTGGGGTTGACCTCTTCTTCCTTCAGCTCGGGCCTGGGAGGAGGATGGGAAGTTACAAGTTGGAAGGAAATAGAGTAAGATTAAAGGAATGAAACTGGATTTTTTAACGCTGTATCCCGAAGCATTCGGCTTGGACGTGTCAGACCGCTCGTTCAAGATAGCGAAACTCAAAAAAACGAGGAACGGATACCAGCTGTCTTCCTTTGGAGAGTTTCCGTTGCCAGAAGGCCTTATCGCGCAAGGAGAAATACAGAACGAGGATGAGGTGGCGCGGCTTTTGAAGGAAGCAGTGCGTTCTTTGAAGCTTCAAACCCCGTTCGTGGTGTCGTCGCTTCCCGAGGAAAAGGCGTTCTTGCAGGTTTTGCAGCTGCCCAAGATGAAAGAAGCAGAGGTAAAGCAGGCAGTGCTGTTTGAAGCCGAGAACTACATTCCCTATTCCATTGACACCGTGTACCTGGATTCAATGTACGTTCCTCCATTGAAAAATAGCTTGGACCATATGGATGTTCTTTTGGCGGCTCTTCCCAAGAGCGTGGTGGATTCATACGTGAACTGTTTTCGCAAGGCAGGCCTTACCGCGAGAGTTCTGGAAATTGAGTCGATGGCAACCGCGCGAGCCCTCGTGGCCGATGAGACTGCTGAGGCCCCTCTCTTGCTACTGGACATGGGAGCTACGAGAACGGGATTCGCGGTGTTCGCGGGCACCTCCCTTCGTTTCACCGCCTCCATTCCCGTTTCGGGCAGCCAGCTCACCCGCGCCCTTGCCTCGGCACTCTCTGTTTCAGAGGAGGAAGCGGAAGAATTGAAAAAGACGCAGGGAATCCAGGAATCTTTGTTCCCGTTGCTCCAGGAACTGCTGAACCAGGTGAAAAAGTACGTGGGCTACTACGAGTCTCACTCGAGCCACCAGCATTTGCAAAAAGAGGAAAAGCGGATACGAAAACTCCTGCTCGCGGGCGGAGGAGCGAATCTGAAGGGTCTCGCGGAGTTCTTCCAGAAAGAGCTTGAGGTCCCGGTTGAAATAGGGAATCCGTGGGTGAACATTTTCAAAAAAGAACAAAAAGAGCTTCCTCCGCTTCCTCTTGACCAATCCCTGCAGTATACCACTGCCCTGGGGTTAGCATTGCGGGGAATGAAAAGCCATGATTAACCTGCTGCCTCACACATTCAAAAAAGAGCTGAAAGACGAAGAGAACGTTCGCATTTTGTTCATTCTCGTAACATCCTTTGGGGTGTTTCTGCTCGTCTTGAGTTTTCTACTGCTGGCTACCCTGGCGTATCTGTGGGGGGAGCTGGGGAGCCAAAAACTCCTGGCAAGCGGGTTTGAAAAAGAGCTCGCGCAGTTGACTGTTGCAAGAGAAGAGTTTGAAGCAAAGAAAGCCGACTACGCCGCGCTTTCGGGGATTTTGCAGCGCCAAGTTTCTGTGACCGCGCTTTTTGATAAGCTCACTCAAGACCTTCCAACAGGGGTTTCCCTGTCTTCGCTTTCCTTTTCGGCAGCCAGAACAACGTTCCTCAAGGGAGAAACCATACAAGAATCTTCACAAGTCGTGCTCCAGGGGGCTTCGCCTTCAAGAGAGATTTTGTCTGAGGTTCGGGCTAATCTCGAGCAAGACATCTTTTTCAAAGATTTGTTCTTTCCCCTTTCCAACTTCACCAACCTCGAGAATTTTTCAGCAAGCATGAAAGTAAACCAATGACGCGCTCAAAGAAAATATTCGTTGCTTCCGTTGCTTCTTCGCTTCTGCTCCTCCTCTTTTTGGTGTTTGGCATTGTTCCTTTGGTAGGAGCTATTATGAAGACGACAGGAGAACTCAAAACAGAGCAGCAGAAGCTCCTTCAATTGGAAGCCCAGCAAAAGGCCTTGGAGGATTTCAGGCATTTCAAGCTTCAAAACGAGGAAAACTTGGAGGAGTTTCAAACCATGTTCGTGGCTTCCCAGAATCCTTCTCCTTTCTTTGGCTTTCTGGAAAACTTGGCTCGGGCGCAGGGATTCTCCCTGAGGATCACTCCGCAGGAGCCAAAGCACCTTCCCGAAGACCGCTGGCCCTCTATTGATTTTCAAATAAGCGCCAGAACCACGTTTCCCCGCATGTATTCGTTCCTGGAAAAGCTTGAATCAGGCCCCTACCTTGTCGCGATAAGAAACCTGCAGGTGACTGAGAAAGACGAAGAGGTCGAGTTTTCTTTATTCTTCAAGGTGTACAGCAAATAATGAAACTTTCTTTTGAACAACTGAAGTCTTTTCAGGGGAACATGAGGCAGGTTCCGCGTCTGCTCGCGGAGAACGCATTTCTTTTCACTCTTGCTTTAATCGGCCTCGCGGTCGCCGTATCTTTGCTCGCCGTGTTTTTCTCGCGCTCATCTCTCAAGGAAGGCTCCCGGGAAGCTTTGCAATCGGGATTCCAGGAAACGCTTTTCCAAGACGTGTTCTCAAAGCTGGAGGAGCGCAAAGCAAACTTTGCAACCCCCAACACCCCCAACATTCCTAACATTTTCTGATTGACTGTAAGGCATTTTTCTGGTATACAAGCTCTGTGTATTCGCTCCCATAACTCAACGGATAGAGCGGCTCTCTTCTAAAGAGCAAATCGAGGTTCGATTCCTCGTGGGAGCACATGGTGGGCGTAGCTTAGCGGCTAAAGCGTCGCTCTGTGGCAGCGAAGACCGCGGGTTCGAATCCCGTCGCTCACCCCAAAAACGTTATGAATGAAGAGTTTATCTCAATAGCAGAAGCCATGCGGCTCACGGGCGAGAGCGATGTTCGCTTGATGCGCGTGTTAAAAGACGCCTTGGAAACGTCGGGCATTTCCTTGGAAAGCATCATGAAAAAAGAGCAGCGTGAAAAGGGCATGATGTATCTTTTGAACAAGGAATTCTTGCTCAAAGCCCTTGAGGGAGAGCCCATAGAAGAGGAAGTATTCGTTTCTGCTTCCGAAGAAGATTCCCTTGGTCGGGCCAAGGAAGTCCTTGGCCCGACCAAGGAAGAAACGGGAGAAGTGCTCAAGGGCAAAGACGAGATGATTGCGGTTCTCCAAGATGTCATTGAAACGAAAGACAAGCATATTGAAGACCTTTCAAAAAAGATAGACCAGCTGATTGAACGGTCTCACGAAACGAACTTTCTTCTCAAAGGATTGCACAATAGGATTTTTCTGCTGGAGCGCGGAACAGAGGAAGCTGGAGAACAAAAGAAAAACTCAAAGAAAGAAAACGCCCGCCAGTGATGGCGGGGCGTTTGTTCAAGCGGTTACACGTTCCCTATTTCCGGGTCAAACCCCGAGTCTTCGAGTTCGTCATCATCGTCATCGTCTTCATCTTCGTCCGCCTCCTCCAACTCTACCGTTTCCTCTTCTCCCGGAAACACCTCCTCTTCTCCGTCTTGAGCCAAAAATTCGTTTTCTATTTCTTCTAAGAGTGCCATACCGCGTTTGTGTTGAGTGCCTAGTGCGACCTTTTTACGTTATTACAAAGTACAAAGACGTATTGGTTGTAAAACGATTACAAAGCGTATTATATGAATAGAGAATCTCTTGTCAATCCTCTTTTGTAATACTTTTCCACAGGCATGCCCTGAGCGGAGCGAAGGGGTTGTGAAGGGCCAGTTTTTGTGATAAGGTACTTATGATTTGTCCTCGTAATTCAACGGATAGAATAGACCCGTCCTAAGGGTAAAATGGGAGTTCAATTCTTCCCGGGGACACAAGATATTGGGCCTGTTGCATAATGGCAGTGCATGTGGCTGGCAGTCACAGAGCAGGGGTTCGATTCCCCTCAGGTCCACAGAAAAGGGCGAGATGCCGGAGTGGTTGAACGGGGTGGTCTCGAAAACCGCTATACCCGTAAGGGTATCGGAGGTTCGAATCCTCCTCTCGCCGCCGCTACATATGGACGATTTCACAAAAGAACTCGCCGTTGCGAAAGACATCGCTCGCCGCGCTGGTGCCACCATGCTCCAGTATTTTCGGGTTGGTAGTGGCGAAGAGCAAAAAGCTGACGGTTCTCCCGTAACGGTTGCCGACAAGACCATAAACCGAATGGTTATTGAGGAATTGGAAAAGAACTTTGCGGACGTAGTTATCGGAGAAGAAGAAAGCACCGGAGAGTATGGCGCTGGCAGACGTTGGATCTGCGACCCCATTGATGGGACGAAAGCGTACGTCTGGGGCGTGCCAACGGCGATGTTCTCGCTTGGGTTGGCAGTAGATGGCGTACCGGTTCTTGGCGTGGCCTATGATCCGTTTCTCGACACGATGTATGAAGCAGTTCGCGGGAACGGGAGTTATTGCAATGGTAAACCAATCCACGTTTCTCAAAAGAAACTATCCGAAGGATATGTAGCGATCACGAGCAGTCCCGAGAAAACGATTCGCAACGCCGCTTGCGTAGAGTATCTTATCAAGCACGGCGCTCGCTTAGCGGTATTCAGCGGTTCGGTCTACAAAATGTGTCTTGTCGCCCGCGGCTCATTCCTTGGATACTTGGAAGAAGGTATTAGTGGATATGACACTGCCGCGGCACACGTTATTGTTGAAGAAGCCGGAGGAATGGTTACGGGACTCGATGGCGCAGCACTCAGCTATCTGGAGCCCTTTAAAGCTGCCATTTTCTCAAATGGTGTTGTACACGACGCTCTCGTGGAATCAGCCAAAGGATTGAAAAAACTTGAAGTTTGACTTTAGGCGATCCCTCATGAGCCAAGAACTCACCCAAAATCAGCGCTGGCTTTCAAGAAAATATCTCGCGTACAAATTTCTAGCAAATCTCTTTTTTGTCGAGGCAGTTTGGCTTTATTTTTATCGTCTGTTTATTACAGACCAACAGGTCGGTATTCTCGATGGTTTCGCATTCGCAATCGGGCTTATCGCGGAAGTTCCGTCTGGCGTATTAGCCGATAGGTTCGGGCGCGACAGAATGGTTAAATTAGGGCAATTTCTCGCCGGAGGTGGTCTATTAATACAGGCATTTGGAAGTAGCTTTGTTCCCTTTTTTGCAGGGCAAGCAATTATGATGATTGGCATTTCTTTTGTGTCGGGCGCCGATGAAGCTTTATTCTTTGGGAAACTCAATTTTGACCGTGCGTCCGTAAATTGGAGAAAGTTAGTAATGCGCGGTTCTCAAGTTGTTCTCATCGGTTTACTAGTGGCGACTGTTGTCGGAGGGTGGCTGCATACTGTTAACCCTCGCATTCCTTGGATTCTGACTGGATTTTCATTTATCGGTTCTGTATTGTTGATATGGTCAATCAAAGATATTCGTCCCGAAAAAGGCAAGCAAAAGTTTTCAACAGAATTGCGAGAACATCTAGCTAGCATCAAATCTGGTTTTGCACAATTTCGAACACCGAAACTGTGGTTGTATGTGCCGATAATCCTCATAGTGCAAGGTCTTTTCTACACTGCTGGATGGGGCTTACTGCGTTTGGTCTTGCTCGACAGATTTCATTTCGACCCATTTTGGGGTTCTATTGTGATAGCAACGAGTAGTCTTATTACCGTAGGTATATTGGCATTGATGCACAAGTACGCGGAGAATATGAGCGAGAAACGCGTGCTTGCTCTAGTATCAGTTAGCGCGGCCGCGAGCTTATTGTTATCATTTGCAGACATCGGCATGTGGGGCTATTTCGTTGTATTTACTCTCTATGCAGGCGAGTATGTCCTCTATCCTTTCATGAGCGAAGTCCTCAACAATAGAGCCGAAGAAAATCAGCGAGCCACAGTTTTGTCTGTGGCCTCGTTCTTGCGAACATTGCCTTATGTTGTCCTCGCACCAATTATTGGCTATCTAAATACGTACAATAAACTTGAGTATTTTTTGATTAGTTGGGCAATTCTAATTTTTGTGGCAATTTTGCTCTACCTCTTGCTTAAAAAGAAAGATGGTTTTATAAGTTTGGTTCAGAAAGAAACAGAAAAAGAAATGCGTGTGCCAGAAATTTCGGTGTAAGGAAACAGGCCGCGCCGTGAAAAAACCTGAAGTTTGACTTCAAGCAGTCCTACAAGTATCTTAACGGATGATTTATGCTATCGCTTAAGTAGTACGTTAAGTAAGAATATTAAAACTCTTTGTTTAGCATCGAGCGCGCCTGACGCATTACTATTTTCATGTAGGATTAAACACCGAATAGCACACTGACAATTTAAATAGAAAGGAGGCCGAAGTGAAGAGTTTTGTAAAGCTTATTGGCAGGCTTCCCTTTGCAGGGAAGATACCGATACGTCCATTTGTCTTTGGTCTCTACCAGAGTACGACAACCGCGAAGCGAAGGCGGAGTTATCTGTGGCTTATGGCACTCCTTGTATTACTCGTGGTGGCTTATGGGGCGGGGGCGCGTATGGGAGTTCGAGCGCTGAGTTTCGATTCTCCAACCTGGGCAAAAGCGATCAGCGTTGCCTATGTCGTCGTCAATGCCTGTATTATCCTAACGCAGATATACCTCGGTTTTAGGGCGACTCGTTTCTGCCTCCGTGCTTCGTACCCCCGGGTAAAAAGAAGTAATACTGGTTATTCCTATGCGGAAATTGCGGTCATGTTTGTAGTTACGTCCACTGGTCAGTTCATGTTTTTCTTGCTCTACTTCTTGTATAACTAGGCAGGGTGGCTGCGGACCCCGGCTCCTTGTAGGCATATTCTACACGGGGCTTTTTTATTTCCCCAAGGTATGCTATCTTTAGGGAGTAAAATATGTTTTTCAAAGCAAAAAAGAAAAAGTTTCAAGGCGTTTCTAAGGAGGTGGAAAAGCACCTTGAAGGCCTTGAAAAGAAACTGGAAGAGCTTTCTCAAGAGTTGGCAGACTTCAAGAAAGGCATGAAAAAGGCGGTGACCAAAGTGGGCATTATCCGCTACAATCCTTTTGGAGAAGGAGGGGGTGACCAGAGCTTCAGCGCCGCCTTCTTAGACGAAGACAATAATGGAGTGGTGCTGACGTCACACTATTTGCAAGAGTACAACCGCATGTATGGCAAACCCGTGCAGGCGGGGAAATCAGAATACGCCCTTTCCAAAGAAGAGGAAGAAGCCATTAAGAAAGCGCTTCATGAATCCCGTTAGAAGTTTCCCACAAATATGCACGGTGCTAACAGGATGTAATGAGGCATGAAAGCAGCTAACTTCTAACGGGATGAATAAGTATGGCAGACACAGAGAAATCACAAAATGGGGTTGCGAGACCTCCCATCGTAGTAGTACTTGGCCATGTGGATCACGGCAAGAGTTCTCTTTTGGAAGCAATTCGAGAAGAGTTTAAGATAACCTCAAAAGAGTCAGGCGGCATAACGCAGCACATAGGTGCATACGTTGCGCAGTTCCAAGGCAAACCCATTACCTTTATTGATACTCCAGGCCATGAGGCCTTTTCCGCTTTGAGGGCAAGAGGTGCAGATGTCGCTGATTTGGCCATTCTCGTGGTAGCGGCGGGTGATGGTATACAGCCCCAAACCAAAGAAGCGATTGACGTTATTAAAAAAGCGGAGATTCCTTTCGTGGTTGCCATAAACAAAATAGACATTCCCGGAGCAGATCTGGAACGAACCAAGCGTGATCTTTCTGGAGCAGGAGTGTTTGTGGAGGGCATGGGAGGTGATGTTCCTTCTATTGGCACTTCGGCAACAACCAAGCAAGGGATTCCCGAGCTCTTGGAAATGCTCGTGCTTCTCGCGGACTTGCAAAACCTCAAGGCAGACCCTACAAAGCCCGGCCTTGGCGTGATTATCGAGTCATCCATGGACAGCCAGCGGGGAGGAGTCGCGACCCTTTTGGTGCGCCAAGGAACAGTTTTCCAGGGAGACGTACTTGGAACCAAGAGCGCTGTTGGAAAGGCAAAAATATTGGAAGATTTCCAGGGGAATTCCTTGGAATCTGTTCCCCCTTCTTTTCCCGCCAGAGTGATTGGATTTGAACAGGCGCCCCGCGTGGGAGAAGAGTTCCAGGTGTTTGAGAGTGAGGAAGAAGCGCGAAAAGGCGTTGTTGAAACAGAAGAACTAAAGAAAGCTCCCCAAGTTGTTTCTCCTGAAACAAGGATTCTGAACCTCATTGTGAAAACGGATTTCGCGGGAAGCTTGGAAGCGTTGGAAGGCATGCTTTTGGCGCTTCCTCAGGAAAAGGTGGCAATACGCGTTATGCATTCTGGCGTTGGAGATATCGCGGAAGGTGACGTGAAAATGGCGCAGGGAAGCAAGGCAACGATTCTGGGATTCCGCGTGCAGGTTGGAAAAGAGGCGCTCGAGTTCGCAGAACGCGAGAAGATAGCGATCATGACCTTTGAAGTTATTTACGACCTTGTGCAGGCAGTGCGAACGCTCCAGGAGAAAGCCGAGGCACCCGAGGTTGCGGTACGAAAGGAAATAGGAGCATTGAAAGTGCTGGCAGTGTTCTTTACCGAGAAAAACCGGCAGATCCTGGGCGGAAAGGTGACAGACGGAGAGGTGCGCAGAGGAGCGCAGATTGAGGTTATGAGGGGCGGAGAGGTTGTGGGCAGAGGAAGGATGCTCAACCTCCAGCGGGATAAAAAAGACACGGGAACCGTGGAAAAGAACCAGGAGTGCGGCATCTCATATGAAGGAGATACGCAGGTTCAGGCGGGAGACGAACTGCATTTCTTTATCCAAGAATAGCTTTTGTATGCAATTTCAAAGAATACTGCGCGTGAACGAATTGCTTAGAAAAGAGCTCTCTCGCATTGTGCTGGAAAGCGTTGAACTCCCCGAGAGTGTGTTCGTTACCATAGCGCAGGCAGTGAGCTCCCCTGACTTGCAGCACGCCAAAATTTACGTTACGATTATTCCCGAGGAGCGCTCTCAGCAGGCCTTGGCTGTTCTCTCAAAGAACATCTTTGAAATCCAGCAGAAACTCAACAAGCGGCTTGTCATGCGCCCCATTCCCAAGATCGAGTTCGTAATGATATAGCGGCGCCTTGGCCGAGCGGCTAGGCAGGGGACTGCAAATCCCCGTACGGCGGTTCAACTCCGCCAGGCGCCTCAAAGAATGCCCGGGTGGCGGAATGGTTTACGCAGAGGACTTAAAATCCTTGACCCGAAAGGGTTTGTGGGTTCGACTCCCACCCTGGGCACATCAAAACTAAACCAGGCTTAGGAATTCCTAAGCCTGGTTTAGTTTTTGTCCACTTCAACGTTCTAACTTCCCAGCACCTCAATGTAGGCGTATTTTGCTCCGAAGTTCAACGCGTCTACATATTCCTGGAACCAGATATCCACCTGGTAATTCTTTCTCGGGTGCATGCGGTCTTCCACCACGAATACCCTGTCTCCGTAAAGTTCGGGAATCTTAATCTTTGTTCCCATGGGCAGTATGTTGGTTGCCACAATACCGTTTCGAACCGTGGTTCCAGAAGCCGTGATGAACGGCGTATCGTCGGTCTGCGAAACCGTGGACGAGTAGGCGGTGACAACCACCAGCACCTTACTCACCACCTTTTGCGGAGTTTCAGGAGACGCGATGGGAAGCAAAGAATGGGATTGAGCCACTAGGAGGTTTGAAGGGGGTTCCAAAGATACAGAGTCTGTTGCTTGGAAACTGAACAAAGGGAGGAAACCCGTCAAAAGGGCTGAAAATCCCAAGATGAATGTATGCTTTTTGATGTGTTTCATACGAAAACCCCCTCGCGGGGGACAAAGTACTATATATCACACTGTGGCGAAAAAGTCAAGGGTGGAGTCAAGGGCTTGTATGCAGGGCTAAAAATTATCCACAAGCGGCTGTTTGACACGTTTCTTGGGGATGATAAAATCAGTGTTGCAAGCACACAAGAATCCTTGTATAGATACTATTGATCCCCATACAAGATATGGGAGGATGTATTCATGAACTGTCCTTTATGCCAGAGTAAAACGCGAGTCATCAATTCCAGGACCGCAGGAGAAGAAAAAGCCATAAAACGAAGGAGGGAATGTGTGCAGTGCAAGCAGCGGTTCACTACCTATGAGCGCTTGGAGCTCCTGGGCCTGGAGATTCTGAAGAGGGACGGCTCCCGGGAGCCCTATTTGCGCCACAAGATCGAGCTTGGCTTGAGAAAGGCGCTTGAGAAGCGCCCGTACACCGAGCAGCAGTTCCAAAAGGTGGTTTCAGCTGTTGAGGGAGACATATTCAATCTTGAAAAAGAGCTTGTCCCATCAGAGCAGGTGGGACAAGTCGTTCTTTCCCACCTTAAATCGTTCGATAAAGTTGCCTATCTGCGCTTCGCGTCCGTGTACCGCAAGTTCGGAAGCACCAAGGCCTTTGAGCGGGAAATCCAAAAGCTTGAAAAAAGTAAATAATACTAATCTCAACCACTTCATGTCCAAAGCACAAACGCTTTCCCTCAAGGTTTCCGCGAGAGAGAAACAAACGGTCAATGCCAGGTTTTCGGAGAACGCGCAAAAGATGATGAGGAAGCGCTATCTCCTGGAGGACGATAAGGGAAACCAGGAAACTCCGGCAGACTTGTTCCTGCGAGTGGCAAACACCCTGGCAGGAGTTGAGAAGAGGTACGGGAAAGACGAGAAGTTTGTGCAAAAAACCGCAAAAGAGTTCTTTGATATCATGGCAGGCAAGGAGTACACTCCTGCCGGCCGCACACTCACCAACGCGGGGGGTGACACTCCCATTGTCGCAAACTGCGTGGTCTTGCCTATTCATGACTCCATGGAAAGCATTTTCCAAACGCTCAAAGACGCGGCAATGCTTCAGCAGGCAGGGTGCGGCCTTGGTTTTGATTTGTCTGAAATGCGGCCCGCAGACTTCCCCACCAAGAAATCCAGAGGCCGAGCGTCTGGCCCGGTTTCTTTCTTGAAAGTATATGACGCCGCTTTTGGCACCATAAAACAGCAAGGCAGGCACGGAGCAAACATGGCAATGATGCGGGTAGACCACCCCGATGTTTTGGACTTTATTCACTGCAAGGAGCAGGAGGGGGCCATTCGCAATTTCAATATTTCCGTCACCGTGACAGACGAGTTCATGGACTTGCTGACCAAGAAACCCGATTCTTTGTGGATGTGCAGGTTCAAGGATAAGAAAATGAAGCCGCACAAGGTGCTGCGCCACCCTAACGGCGCGGTCTATGGTTCAGAAGAACTGGATATCACGGTAAAAGATCTATTCAGTCAGCTTATTGAAGGCGCGTGGAGGAATGGGGAACCTGGCATCGCGTTCATAGACACCATTAATCATTCCAATCCCCTTCCTGGCTTGGGTGCTTTGGCTTCTTCAAATCCCTGTGGGGAACAATTTTTGCATCCCTATGACAACTGCAACCTGGGTTCTTTGAACCTGGCCGCGTTCGTGAAAGGAGGGAAAATGGATTTCCCCCGCTTGAGAATAGCCACCAGGGCAGCTGTGCGCTTAATGGACAACGTCATTGACCTCTTTGACTTCGCGGTTCCTGCATGTACCGAGCTCGCGAAAGCAGATCGGAGAATCGGGCTGGGCATTATGGGATTCGCGGATATGCTGTTTCAGTTAGGAGTGAGGTATGACTCCAAAGAAGGCATTGAAACCGCTGAAAAAGCCATGGGCTTCATCAACAAGATATCGTACGAAATGTCTGAACAGCTGGCAAAAGAAAAGGGAGTATTCGGAAACTACAAGAAGAGCATTTTCGTTCAAAAGAAGCCCGTGCATTCTCCAGCGCAAAAAGCAGGCCTGGGAAAGAAGCTTCGCAACGCTGCGTTGACCACTGTTGCTCCAACCGGTTCCATTTCCATGATGTTCGACACGAGTTCCGGAATCGAGCCTAACTTCGCCTTGTTCTATACCAAGCAAGACAAAGACGGCCAGCAGTACCACTACTTCAACAAGTACTTCAAAGAAGCGCTGGCAAAACTTAAACTCTCCAAAAAAGAGGAAGAGGAGGCCATGCAGGAAGTCATCAAGACGGGAAGCGTCCAGAACATCAAGGGGTTGCCTCAGAAATTGAAAGACACCTTTGTCATCTCCATGGACATTGCCGGGCTCGACCACATGAAAATGCAGGCCGCGTTCCAGCGCAACGTGGATAATTCCATTTCCAAAACCATCAACTTTCCCAATGCGGCTACCAGAGAAGAAATAGCAGATAGTTTCGTGTCTGCTTGGAAGCTCGGGTGCAAGGCAGCTACCGTGTATCGGGAAGGAAGCAGGGCGGTGCAGATCCTGAACCTGGGAACCGGAGAGAATGTGATCGCTCCCACAGCCATTTCTTCTGAAGGAACCATTGAGCAAAAGAAATCCCTGGAGCTTGCCATGGATAAAACCAGGTTAGCTCCCCGCCCCCGCCCCGAGATCATGACCGGGAAGACCTACAAGATGAAGACCGGGTACGGAAACCTGTATGTCACGGTGAACAATGACGAAAAAGGCATTCCGTTTGAGGTATTTGCCGCCATTGGAAAGTCAGGAGGGTTTTACCAGGAGCAGTCTGAAGCAATTTGCAGAATGGCTTCCTTGGCTTTGCGCTCGGGCATCAAAATTGAAGAGGTGGTAGACCAGCTGCGAGGCATTCGAGGCCCCATGCCCGTGTTTACAGACCGGGGCACCGTGCTTTCCTTGCCAGACGCCATTGGAAGGGTTCTGGAAGAGCACGCGCAGGTTGGGAACCACGTAGACGAGGTGCTGAGCCGCCCTGAAAGCCAGGAAGTGCTTCCCTTGGTGAAAGACGAAGAGAAAACCATTGCGGAGTTCGGGTTCATGCCAGGATGCCCAGATTGCGGCTCTCAGCTCTTCATGTCTGAAGGATGCATGAGTTGTAAGGCATGCGGGTTCAGCCGCTGCACGTAAAAGCAGTATGCCCCTTTTTTACACGGGCAAGGGAGATAAAGGAAGCTCTTCCATTGGAAAGAAAAGGATCCCCAAAGACAATCCCATTGTGTGCGCCTTGGGGGATCTGGACGAGTTGAATTCATTTGTTGGATTTGCACGCGCTTTCTTGAAAAACAAAACGCTTTCAAAGAAACTTGAAAGGGTTCAACAAGACCTTTTCATTATTCAGGCCGAAACCGCGTGGTTTTTGTACCCGAAATTCAAAGCACCCAAATTAAAAGAAGAACGGATACGGGCAGTGGAAAAAGAAATCGATGAGATGGAGCGCAAAATCCAACCCGAGCGCAGTTTCGTGCTGCCGGGAAGTAATACATCGTCTGCCCTGCTCCATGTACTGAGAAGCGTTGCGCGGCGCTCGGAGCGGAGCATGTTCATTGTGTCAAAAAAGAAAAAGGTTTCAAAAGAAGTGTTAACATATTTGAATCGGCTCTCAAGCTACCTCTACGCCCTGGCCCGCATGGAAGCTCACGGCAAAAAGATCAAAGAAACAAAACCAACGTATAAATGAAACTCACTCATACCCAATTCTTATTTCTGTTCGTGGGTATTATCGCTGTTTTGAGTTTTGGGGTGCGGCTACTTCCCCATGCTCCGAACTTTACCTCGCTTGGAGCTTTAGCGCTGTTCGCCGGCGCGTATCTGGCAAGAAAGCATTGGTTGGGATTGTTTGTCCCGCTGTTCATAATGTTTTTTTCAGACCTGTTTATTGGATTCTACGATTTCAAACTCATGGCAGTGGTGTATGGGAGCTTCCTCTTGTACGCGTTAATTGGGAGAGTTCTTCCAAAACAAAACCCTTTAATGGTCTTGGGAGGGGCTTTGGGAGGCGCGGTATTCTTTTATCTCGCGACAAACTTCGCGGTGTGGGCATTTTCTCCCTGGTACGAAAAGAGCTTCCAGGGGCTCATGCTCTCCTACACCTTGGCGCTCCCCTTTTTCCGCTCAATGCTCGCAGCTGACCTGCTCTTTACCGGAGCGTTCTTTGGCGCGTTTGAATTCGCAAAAGCGTTCCTGTTTAGGGCGCATCAGGAAAAGATTCTGGCATAAGCCAAAAAGCCCGCCCAGAAAGGCAGCTTTTGTGTTATAACAAATACTGGACTATGAGAGATATTATTCGCGTTGTTCAGTTTTCTTGGGAGCTCAAGCGATACTACATTCCTATCGCGCTTTTTGTTATTCTTATCGCTTTGCTGAATCAGGCGACTCCTTTTGTCATGCGGTACGTTGTGGACGGCATTGTTGCCATTTTGGGCGGCAAAGAAATTCCCTTCACGTACTTTGCGTTGCTGGTGGCCATTAACTTTGCGGCAGGAGTTGCCATTACCCTGTTCTCGAACATGTCGGGGTACTGGGGAGACTTGCTGTCGGTAAAGCTGCATTCCCTTTTGTCAAAGCGCTACTACAGCCATTTGTTGTCTCTTCCCGTAGGGTACTTTGACAACGCGGTGGTGGGCGAGATAACAAGCAAACTGGTGCGCGGCATTGAAACGGTGACCGACTTCATGAAGGCGTTCACCAACAACTTCTCGAGTTTCTTTTTGACCTCGTTCATCACGCTCCTCATCATCGCCTACTATTCCTGGCCCACTGCCTTGTTTTTGGCAGTGCTTTTTCCTTTGTACATTTGGATAACCACGCTTTCTTCCCGCTCCTGGCAGGAGAAGCAGGTAGTTATCAACGAGCACACGGATATTTCTCACGGAAGGTTCACGGAAGCCATTTCGCAAATGAGGGCGGTTAAGTCTTTTGCGAAGGAAGCGCTCGAGCATTCTTTTTTTGGGAATCAGCGGAACACCATTGAGGCAATCACAAAGACGCAGTCTGTAAAATGGCATTGGTACGACGTTGTTCGAAGGCTGAGCTTGAACGTTGTCTTTCTTGGCATTTACGGCTTCATTGTGTGGCAGACGTTCGAAGGCAAGTTCACCTTGGGGGAAATGACTCTGCTCATACAGCTGGCAACGCAGGCGCAGTTCCCCTTGTTTGCCTCTTCCTTTATTGTTGACCAGATACAGCGGGCCCAGGCAGGAAGCAGGGACTTTTTTGACGTGTTGAACATACGCCCCGCGATCCAGGACATACCTGGAGCAAAAGAACTCAGGGTAAAAGAGGGAAGGGTGGAGTACCAGAACGTGTCGTTTCAGTACGAAAAAGGGACTGAGGTACTTGAGAACATTTCGTTTGTCATTGAGCCTGGAACCAAGCTTGCCTTGGTGGCCGAAAGCGGAGGAGGAAAAACAACCATTGCCAACCTCTTGCTGCGTTTTTACGAACCCAAGCAAGGCAAAATTCTTGTTGACGGCCAGGATATTCAAGGCGTGACCCAGGAGTCGCTGCGGGAGAACATCGCAGTGGTGTTCCAGTCCCCTTCCTTATTCTCTGGGACCGTGAAAGAAAACATTGCCTACGGCAAAGAGGGCGCAACCATGGAAGAGATTGCTGCTGCCGCGAAAACCGCGAACGCGGACGAGTTCATTCAAAAGCTTCCTCAAGGATACGATACTCCTATTGGAGAACGCGGAGTGAAGCTTTCAGGTGGCCAGCAGCAGCGGGTTGCCATTGCGAGAGCGGTGTTGAAAAACGCTCCCTTGCTCATTCTCGACGAAGCCACCAGTTCTTTAGACAGCAGGTCTGAGCGGGAAGTGCAAAAGGCCCTGGAGGTTTTGATGCGAGATCGTACCACGCTTATCATCGCGCACCGGCTCTCCACCATTCAGAACGTGGATACCGTGGTTACCTTGGAAGAAGGAAAGATAGATGAAATAGGGGCGCCCTCAGCGCTTGCGGCAACCAAAGGGATCTTTGCTCAGCTTTTGGCTTTGCAGCAAATGCCGCTTGCTTTGAGAAAACAAAAACTCAAGCAGTACGACATGGTGAGATAGAAACTGTGGAGCGGGAGAGGGGATTCGAACCCCCGACATTCTCGTTGGCAACGAGACATTCTGCCACTGAATTACTCCCGCCTACGTCCCTCGCTTTCGCTCGGGATTTCGGCGCATTTTGCGCCTCAATGTGCCGCGGGTCAGAATTGAACTGACGACCAATGGTTCTTCAGACCAATGCTCTACCACTGAGCTACCGCGGCATGGTGGGCGGTATAGGACTCGGACCTATGGCCTACTCTGTGTAAGAGAGTCGCTCTACCACTGAGCTAACCGCCCTCATTTAGTGCGCGGGAGAGGAGTTGAACCTCCAAGCCTTGCGGCACTAGCACCTCAAGCTAGCGTGTTTACCGGGTTTCACCACCCGCGCAGAAGTTATGCTTCAGCTGTCTTCGTTTCTTCTTTTGCAGGAGCTTGCTCCTGGTTCTGTTCTGCCGGTACTTCTTCTGGTTTTGCCTCTTCCACTACAGGAGCTGGCTCTTCTGGTTTTTCGAGGTTGAACTCTTTTGCTTTCAACTTTGCTTTCTTTCCCTTCGCGTCTCTCAAATAGTAGAGTTTTGCTCTCCTTACTTTTGCCCGCTTCACCACCTCTATTTTCTCAATGAACGGGGAGTGCAGGGGAAAGATTCTCTCAATACCAACTCCCTGGCTTACCTTCCGAACGGTAATCATGCCGCTCACGCCCTTCCCGTGTTTCATTGCCAGAACCACGCCTTCAAACACCTGGATTCTTTCCTTGTCCCCTTCTTTGATCTTCTGGTGAACCTGAACCGTGTCACCCGGGCGAATGTCGGGAATGGTTTTCAAAAATGCTTTGTTGAATGTTTCAATCTTTGTTTCCATGTTGCAATTCTTTTAGTATACTTTCTAAATCTTCTGGCAATTTTAGAGTGAACTCTTTTGAGTCTCCCTTTAGGGTTGGTACTTTTAGATAGCTTGCGTGAAGGAAGTGCCGCTTCAGCCCTTTTGGGATTTTCTGGTTTTTGAACCCGTACAGCTTGTCTCCCGCGAGAGGATGGTGGAGAGAAGCGAATTGTGCCCGTATCTGGTGCTTTCTTCCTGTTTTTGGGCTTACCTCCAGGAGCGTGTAATCGTTGAACCGTTCGAGCACTCGGTACTCGCTCACTGCTTCTCGCTTTTCTCCTCCGGTTGTTTCTCCCGGCAGGAATACTTTCTGTTTTCTTCTGTCTCCAGGAGCTCTTCCGAGTAAACTTTCAACCCTTCCCTCATTCTCTTTCATATCCCCCACCACAAGGCAGATATATTTCTTCTCCACCTTTCGTTCCTTGAACTGCGCTTGGAAGAAGTCTAGGGCTTCTGGCGTTTTTGCAACGAGCAAAAGGCCTGAAGTTTCTTTGTCTAGCCTATGGGCAGGAATATATCCACTTTTGAGGTGCTTCTGGAGCCCGGCAATATCTATGCCCGAGGGCTTTTCTAACACGAGCATCGTATCATCTTCGAACAGAATTTTCAATAGGTTCATAAAGGTAGTGGGCCGAAGGCACTGAGGAGCGCTAGCGACGAAGTGTGGGCGGTACAGGAATCGGACCTGTTACTTCCTCGATGTCAACGAGGCGTTCTGACCGGTGAACTAACCGCCCCTGTGTGGGCCAGGATGGACTCGAACCATCGCTCATCAAGGTATAAGCTTGAAGCTTTAGCCGCTAAGCTACTGGCCCCTTTGTTTCGCGATCAACTTCTCAAACTCGTCTCGCTCTATTGTTTCCTTTTCTATCAGAACCTTGGCTATCTTAGCAAGAGTACCTTTGCGCTGCTTTAAGACGCGCTCCGCGGTTTTCTGTGACTGTTCCAAGATCTTTGCGACTTCCTGGTCAATGTCTGCGGCAACCGCGTCTGAATAGGGTTTGGTTTCTCCCCAGTCTCCGGGGAACATCATGCCGCCCTCTGCCCTTCCAAAGGTGACAGGTCCGAACTTTTCAGACATGCCGAATTCTTTGACGAGCTTTCGCGCCAGTTCTGACGCCTGCTGCAGGTCGTTGCTTGCTCCCGTGGTGACGTCTTTGAACACGAGTTTTTCAGCAACATATCCTCCCATTAAGGTGGCTAAGTCTGCGAGGAATTCCGCCTTTGTTTTTAGGTGCTTGTCGAATTCAGGCAGTTTTAAGGTGTATCCGCCTGCCCGTCCTCTTGAGATGATGGAAATCTTGCGCACCGGGTCTGCGAAAGGCAAAGACGAGGAAACCAAGGCATGCCCTGCTTCGTGGTACGCAGTCACCTCTTTTTCGTTCCTGGAAAGCACGTGGCTCTTGCGCTCCGGCCCCAGCAAAACCTTTTCAATGCTCTCGGTAAGGTCATCCTGCGCGATATGTGTTTTGTTGTGGCGGGCCGCGAGAATGGCTGCCTCGTTCATGAGGTTGGCTAAGTCAGCTCCCGCGAATCCCGGAGTTCGTTCCGCGATCTCTCTTAGTTTTGTGTTTTCTGCGAGAGGTTTGCCCTTGCTGTGTATTTTCAATATCTCTTCGCGGTCGTTGACGTCGGGAAGGTCGAGGATGATCCGTCTGTCGAAGCGGCCAGGCCGAAGCAGTGCCGGATCTAAGACGTCAGGTCTGTTAGTAGCCGAGAGCACGATCCTTCCGTCTTCACGGTCAAACCCGTCCATTTCCACCAATATTTGATTCAGGGTTTGTTCCCGCTCTTCATGCCCTCCAGTGAATCCCATGCCGCGCATGCGCCCGATTGCGTCTAATTCATCAATAAAGATGATGGCGCGCCCTGCTTTTTTTGCGGTGCCAAAGAGATCCCGTACTCTTGAGCTTCCCACTCCCACAAAGAGCTCAACGAATTCAGAACCAGAAGCAGAAAAGAACGGCACTCCTGCTTCAGAAGCCACTGCGCGCGCGAGTAATGTTTTTCCTGTTCCAGGAGCTCCCACGAGCAATACTCCCCTTGGGATCTTTGCTCCCATTTCCAAGTACTTTCTCGGGTTCTTCAAGAAATCCACCACTTCATAGAGTTCTTCTTTCGCCTCTTTCAGCCCCGCCACGTCCTTGAACGAAACCCGTTCTTTCACCTGGCCTTCAGCTCCAAAGAGTCTTGCTTTTGAACGGGTGAAATCAAACGCCTGGCCCAAACCCGCTCTCGCTTGCCTGAAGATGAAGAAGAAAAAGAACACGAAGAACAGAATGGGGAGCAGAATGAACAGGAAAGGAGAAATGATTTCTAAAAAGCTCGTTTGCTCAACGTTCGCGATTTCCACGTTCGCCAGTTTCCCCTGTTCCACTCCCAGGTTCGTTAACGTTTCAGAAAGAGCTGCCTCTGTTTCTTTTCTGCTTTGTACCTTGCTTCCGTCTGTATAAGAAACAGCGAGCACTTGGTCTGCCACCTCTATTTTTTCCACCCTATCTTCGTTAATGTCTTTTGTAAGCTGCGTCAATGAAACAGTCTTGGGCGCTTCAAAAGGTTGGGCAAACAACGAAAAGAGCAAGGCCAGGCCCAGCAGGATCAAAATGACTACCGCGATGTTCTTCCCAAAGTTTTTCATGTTCACGTTCAATAGTAGCAGAAATACGACAAAAGAAAAGGCCTTCCCGCTTGGTGCGAGAAGGCCTTGAATGTTCTCCTTTTGAGCTAGACGAACCCGTGCGCCTTCATCCAGGCCGGATCGAAGACGTGCTCGAGCGCTTTCTCAACGTTCTCGAGCTGAAGGAGCGTGGCCGGGGTCCAGGGCTGTGCCTCCCCGCCGTTGAGGACGTTTCCGGAATCGGAGAAGTGCCATTCCGGCACCTCGGGGATCGTTCCCTTTCTCCGAAGCTCGGCAAGCGGCGGGAGGTTCCTGCCTCGTAGGTGGCATTCGTATGCCCTCAAGCCGAGGGCCACGTCGTGCATTGGCAACCTCTTTTGCGGGTCGCCGATGACCTGGATGTGGCCGTCGGGGTTCCGGATGACGATTATCTCGGCTCCCCTTATGCGGCACACCGCGGTGACAGCGCCCTCGAACTGTTCAAGCTCGCTTGAGTCTGCGTAGTTAAGGACATGAACCGTCACCAGGCCTCTTGGCCCCGGGATGTACCAGGTGTGGTCGGGCTTCAATCTTTCCGCAGCGCTGAGGAATCGCTGCTGTTTCTCCATCACCTTTCGTACCGCCCAGACTACGATCTGGAGCACCTCTCGGTACGTCTCGCCGTTGCCGTTGGTGAACGGTGCCATGACGAGATCCGCCAAGTGCATAGAGCTCAAAGGTCTTCGACCCCTCTTGTCGCTTTCCAGGACTTCGGCGAGTACCGGCTTGAGTAGGAAACGATCCTTGGAATTCAGATCCAGGAGCCCTGCTACAAGAGTGGTGGTACACCGTTCCCGCCGTTCTTCGTCGGGCAGGGAATGTTCGTCCACTACGTCTTCGCGTAGCATCCTGTTGGGCAAGGGGTTCCAGCCGAGCTTCAGAACTCCCTCGTCGTCCCGCAAGTCGCGGGCATCCTCCAAGTCGAGATCGAATGGCAGAAATTCGGCTCTTGCTATGCCGGGCCACCGATCCTCCGCCTGGTGCGGAAACAGTCTGATAAGGGCTGCGGCAGCGAACTCGTCCAAATGGACTGGGCGGCTGTGCGGTGCGATGCGTGTATACTTCCTGGTTGGAAGCGCTTCGGGTTCCGGCTCGACGACGCGAACTTGTGGCTTCGCCCCGCCGTTCCCATTTGGCCGCGCCCTTTCGACGCGTCCAGCCCCGCCGAACATCCTTTCTGCCGTTTCTTGCGTCACCCCTCCCTCGGCATCTTCAGTTGCCTGGGAGGTTGGGTCTTGGTATGTCACCTGAACTATACTCCTTCCTGTGCTGTGTTTTCAGCCTATTTTTAGAGGGAAACGCTCGTTTCCCGTACCGATTATATATATAGCATAAGAAATCTTTTATGTCAAGAAAAACAGGTATTGTTCACAAACACACACTTTATTGTGAAACCAAAAAGGACCTCGTAAGTCCTTTTTGTTATTTTTCGGGTTCCTCTGCCTTGGGTTCTTCCGCTGTTTTCAGAGGGGTGCTTTCTTTACCCTGAGCGGAGTCGAAGGGTTCAACAAGGCGTAAACTCATGCGGTGCTCTTGAATGTTGATGTCTAAAATTTGAAAGTCATAGGTGTTTCCGGAAACAAGCTTCTGTTCCATTTTCTCCCGTGTGCCGAACTCTGAAATGTGGCACAGGCCCTGAATTTTAGCTTCCACTTCAACGAACGCTCCAAAAGGATTGATCTTTGTCACCTTTCCTTTAATGACGTCGAGTTTCTTATACTTTGTTTCAATCTCTTTCCACGGGTCTTCTTTCAATGCTTTCAAAGAAAGCGATACTCTGCTGTTCGAAATGTCTATGATTTTTGCTTTCACTGTTTCTCCCACTTTCAAGTAGAGGGAAGGGTCTTCAATTATTTGCCAGTCAATCTCCGAAATATGGATGAGTCCTTCTATGTTTCCGAACTTCATGAACGCTCCGAACTCCACAATGCCCGTAATTTCACCCTCCACCACGTCACCTACGGTGAATTTCGCCAAAAGCTCTTTCATCTTGGTCCGCTCTTTTGATTTTTCAGACAAAATCACTTTTCCTTCTTTGGGGTCCAAATCCAAAATCTCAACTTCCAGTTCTTCACCCATGAACTTCTGGAGTTCTTTTAAGATCTGGTTGGGGTTTCCTCCTTCCACTTTGGGATAGTGCTCTTGAGCGAGCTGGGACACGGGCAAGAACGCTTGCACCCCCTCAATCTGGGCAAGCAGGCCTCCTTTGTTGGCTCCGAGCACCTTTACTTTGAAGAGCTCTTCTTTTTCCTTCAGCTCATGGAGCTTTTTCCAGGTGATTTCCCTTCCTGCTTCTCGCACCGAAAGCTCAACATACCCCTCTTCGTTGTCTATATCCATCACTTTTACCGAAAGCATGTCTCCCATTTTCAAGTCGCGCAGCGAGTCCTTTTCTTCCAAAAACGCTCTGCCGTAAATAATGCCGGTTCCTTGGGGCCCCAAATCCAAAAACAGGGCAGACTTTCCAAGGCCTACCACCCTGCCCTCCACAATTTCTCCCTGGCGCAGGGGCCGCACCATTTCCAGATTGCTGTGTAAAGGTTTGTCCATGACCGCTGTTTCAAGCATATCTCCCAATATAGCGGAGTTGAGCGCGAGTGTCAATCGTGCTATAATGTCTGTATATGCAAATTGTTTGGAAAGGGCAAGCGTGCTTCCAAATTACGGCCAGTCCCTCAAAGCAAGAGACCTTGAAAATCGTTGTTGACCCTTATGGGGATGACATTGGCTTAAAGCTTTCTCCTCTTGAAGCAGACATCGCGCTCTTTACCCACGACCACTTTGACCACAACAACGCAAAGGCCCTGAAGGGTACTTCCCTGAAGGGCACTCCTTTTTTGATCGCAAACCCTGGAGAGTATGACGCAAAAGGAGCTTTCGTGCAGGGCATTTTCTCCTATCATGACGAACAAGAAGGGAAAGAGCGGGGCACGAACACCATCTATACTATTGAGGTGGAAGACATGCGTTTGTGCCACATGGGAGATTTTGGCCAAAAAGAGTTGACAGCCGAGCAGTTGGAAGCAATTGGGGATATTGACATTCTGTTTATTCCAGTAGGAGGCGTATACACTATAGACGCAAAAGGCGCTTCGCACATTGTGAACCAAATTGAGCCGAAAATAGCGATTCCCATGCATTATGCTCTTCCCAAGCTCAAGGTGAAACTGGCGGGAGTGGATGAGTTCTTGAAAGTCATGGGAGCAAAGAACATTCAGCCCCAGGAAAAACTTACCATTAAGGCAAGGGATATAACCACAGAAGAAACAAAAATAGTTGTTCTTACCCCCTAAGGTATGGCAAAAGAAGAAAAAGAAAATCCGCCAGCTGGCGGAACTGCAATTGGCGCAGTGAAAGACAGGGAGATAGTGGAAGAAATGCGCAGTTCGTACTTAGACTACGCAATGTCTGTTATTGTTGCGCGCGCCTTACCCGACGTTCGCGACGGGTTGAAGCCCGTTCACCGCAGAATACTCTTCGCAATGCAGGAAGAGGGCTTGACCCACGCGGCAAAGTTCAGAAAGTCTGCCACAGTTGTGGGTGCCGTGTTGGGAAGATACCACCCGCACGGAGATGTCGCGGTGTATGACTCCATGGTGCGCATGGCGCAGGATTTCTCCATGCGATACCCCTTGGTCGAAGGCCAGGGGAACTTTGGTTCCATAGATGGCGACCCGCCGGCCGCGATGCGTTACAGCGAAGCAAGGATGGCGCGCTTGGGAGAATTAACGCTGCAGGATATTGAAAAAGACACAGTGGATTTTGTGGACAACTATGACGGAACGAGAAGAGAACCCACGGTTCTTCCTTCTCCGCTTCCCCAGCTCTTGCTCAACGGAACTCTGGGGATCGCGGTGGGAATGGCAACCAACATTCCTCCCCATAACCTTACTGAGGTTGTTGATGCCTTGCTTTACCTTATTGAGCATCCAAAAGCAGACACTGAGGACTTGTTTCAGTTCGTGAAAGGCCCAGACTTTCCTACTGGCGGCACCATTTTCAACAAGCAAGAGATCATTCAGGCGTATTCCCAGGGCAAGGGCCCCATTGTGGTCCGCGGAAAAATAGATGTGGTGGAAGAAGACCCTTCGAAGCGCTCAGGGCAGGCAAGAACTCCGCAGATCATCATTACGGAAATTCCTTACCAGGTGGTGAAGTCCTCTTTGCTCGAGCAGTTCGCCAAACTCGTTCAGGAAAAGAAAGTGGAGGGAATAAAAGACATCAGAGACGAGTCTGATAAAGACGGCATGAGAGTAGTGTTTGACCTGCAGAGAGACGCCTACCCGCAGAAAATCATCAACCGCTTGTATAAGTTTTCAGATTTGCAAAAGACGTTCCATTTGAATCTCTTGGCTTTGGTAGACGGCATTCAGCCAAAGGTTTTGTCTTTGGCAGACATGCTGTCTTTCTTCATTGAGCACCGGAGAGTTGTGGTGACGCGCAGAACAAAGTGGGAATTAACAAAGGCAAAAGAACGCGAGCACATTTTGGAAGGGTTGTGGAAGGCGCTTTCGAATATTGATAAAGTCATCGCGCTTATCAGGAAGGCAGAAGACCGCGAAGACGCCAAAGTAAAGCTGATGAAGGCGTTCAAACTGACGGAAATCCAAGCAAACGCCATTTTGGATATGCGGCTTTCCCAGCTGGCGCGCCTGGAGCGAAACAAGATCGAGGATGAATTAAAAGCCATTCGCGCTCGCATCAAAGAGTTAATGACCATTCTGGCAAGCCCCAAGAAAATAGACGAGGTGGTGGTAAAAGAGTTTAAAGAACTCAAAGAAACATACAAAGACGAAAGGAGAACAAAAGTAGTTGCGAGCGCTGTGGGAGAAATAGCAGAGGTAGACCTTATCCCCCAGGAAGACACCATTGTAACTTTGACCCAGGGTGGATACATCAAGCGCATTAATCCGGCGACCTACAAAATACAAAAGCGCGGAGGAAAAGGGATTGTGGGCATGAAGACCATGGGAGAAGATATTGTGGAGCACTTCCTCTACGGCCAAACGCATGACCACATGATGGTGTTCACCGATTCAGGAAAACTCTTCCAAACTCCGGTGTACGAAATCCCGGAGGGCACGAGAGTTTCCAAGGGAAGAGGCCTTTTGAACTTTGTTGACATTACTTCAGAAGACAGGGTTCTTACCTTGTTTGCTATTGGCAAAGATGACATTCAGGCTGGAATCAAGAATTTAGTATTCGTCACCAAAGACGGGGTTATCAAAAAGTCAGAACTTGATGACTTTAAAAACGTGAGGCGCTCGGGCCTTATTGCCATTACCTTGAAAAAAGGTGACCTGTTGCGTGGAGTTCAAAAAACCACAGGAGAAGACGAGCTCATTATTGTCACCAAACTGGGCCAATCCATTCGCTTCAAGGAAAAAGACGTGCGGGTCATGGGAAGAACTGCCGCTGGCATTCGCGCCATTAGGTTGAAGAAGGGTGATGAAGTGGTTGGCATGAATGTCATTCCTTCGCTGGACAGTAAAGAGCAGAAAGTGGATTACTTATTCATTCTTTCTGAAAATGGCTATGGAAAGAAAACAGACGTCAAAGAGTACCGGCTCCAAACCAGAGGAGGTTCTGGCATCAAGACTGCAAACGTCACTCCAAAAACCGGGAACCTGGTGTTCGCCAACATACTCAATGGCCAGGAAGAAGACCTTATCGTCATCTCAAGAAAAGGCCAGGTCATTCGCACTGCTGTTACCTCAATACCGAAAATCAGCCGCTCAACGCAGGGAGTTCGCATTATGCGCCTTGACCCTGGGGATAAAGTAGCTTCGGCTGCTTGCTTATAACTCTCAAAAAGAAAAAGGGCCTACCGCGTTTGCGAGTAAGCCCTATGTTGCGACGTTTTGCCGTTTTACCGTTCCGTGAGGAGCGGATACACGGCATACACGCCTGGTTTTTGGTAGTTGGGCGGCTCCCCTCTGGCCCACTTTCCTACTGTCCATTTCGTCATCCAGCCCACGTACCTGTCCCGTTCGAGGAAGCGGCCATTGGGCTGAATAGTTTCACCGCCTGGGTCTGCAGCGCCCGTCAGTTTTACAGCTCCTGCTTCGAGTTCGACCAGGAGATGGTCGGCTAAAGATGACGGTCTGATCTCAACCCAGAATGCGGGTTGTCTCCCGAGGGGCTCTTCCTTTACTTTGGAGACCGCGAACACGGTCTTGTCGAGGACCAGCCACTCTTCGCCCGGTGTTGGGACCTCGCTAACGCCGAGCCACTCCGTGAGTCTGTCTTTTGTTGTGAGGCACCGCACCCACTCCAAAGACGTTTCTGGTCGCTGCGCCAAGGCGTCGTTTGGACATCCTGGGTCGTCAGCCCAGTCCCGTAGGTTTGAAACTATGGCAAGAACTTTGTTGTCGCCGTTCTTGTCGAGCTCCACCTTCAGCGTGAAGACGGTTTCCTTTGGAATGTCTGTGACGCCCACGCGCGTCGGAACCGGGGTCTTTGTTGGCGTTGGGCTGGGCGCGACACGAGTTGGTATTGGGGCCGCAGTTGGTATTACGGTCCGCACAGGAACCGGGGTGGCCGTGGGCGCAGGGGCTGTTGTGGCTGTTGGCGTTGGCGCAGGAGCGCGTGTAGCCGTAGGAGTCGGCGTTGGCGCTGCCAGTTTCGTTTCAGCGTTCGTTAGTCGCTCATTCAGTCTTGCAAGTTCTTCCAGGGGAACCTTCAGCTCTTTTGCCAGGACTTCCCTTGCCAATTTTGCGTACCCTGCGTCGCGGATGTTCTGAACGAGTTTTTTTGTTTCCTCGTCCAGGTTTGAGTCGAGGCCGTACAGCTCGCTGAGAACCTCGATCATCTGTTCTCGCGGGAGTTTTCTGGCGAGTTCGTTCGCGAGGTTGGTTATGTCAACCTCCGCTTCGCCCACGCGTACGCCGAGAGTTTCTACCTCGCCTACTCGGTTGCCCAGATTGTTGACATTCTCGTTCGTGACTTCGAGACCGGTATTCACGCCGGCGATTTTCGTATGCGCCTCTTCGTTCCCTACCTCCACTCGCGTCACGCGAGATTCCAGCTTGTTTACGCTGGATTTACTCGCGCATCCAACCGACGCAAGCGCCAGTACTAATGAAAAGAACAAACCCAATACAAGAACTTTTCGCACCGTCTTCCTCCTTCTGCCGTTTTGTCCCGCATTCACAATCTCGTACAAGACGATTGGTCTATATAATAACACCATATTTGGGAAAATGTCAAGCTGTGGAGAATAATGCTTGCAGGCATTTTTGTGTGCAGTATAATTGGTGGAATGAATGCGAAGCTTGCCTTTTTTGTTATGGTACTGGCGCTGTTGCTCCTGCCTGGTGTTTCAGACGCGAGAGCGGTGTGCAAACCTTGCGATTCTAATTTTCAATGTGACCCCGGCCTCGTGTGTCTTGGAGATAATCCCGCAACTGAAAGAGGGGAAGGAATTTGTCAGTATACTGATTCCAACAAGATAACTTTGTGCAATCCTCTTAGCGCGGATTCGTTTACCGATATTATCAACAACATCATGAACTTTTTGTTCGGGGTTGCCATTGTGTTCACTCCCATTATGGTGGTGTTCGCGGGCTTCATGTTTTTGACCGCGGGAGGAAACCCTGCCCAGTTTACAAAAGCAAGAAGCTTATTGCTTTGGACAGCCGTGGGTTTTGGTGTTATACTTCTTGCAAAGGGATTGACAACCGTTTTGAGACAGATTATAGGTTTCTAAAAAGGTCGCGTGAAACACAATGTTGAATAAAAAGTAAGTTTACTATCCTATATGAATAAATTTTTGAGTATAGCTGTTCTTGCGTTCTTGGTTGCAGGTCTTACTCTTTCTTTTGGAGTTTCCGCGTTGGAAGATCCGCCAGCCGGAAAGGGATTGCCACTCGACACACAGGTGCCAGGCTCTGGAGCCGCGCTACTTGACCGTATTGATGTAATTACCAACTGGGTCTTTGCCGTATTTGTCGCGATTTCTGTCATCTTCATCGTGCTCGCGGCATTCCAGTTCGTGACAGCCGGAGGAAAGCCAGAGGAGGTGAGTATGGCAAGGCAAAAGCTCATCTACGCGGTGATCGGCATTGCCATTGCCTTGCTTGCGAGAGCATTGCCCGCTGTTCTGCGGAATATCCTTATTACGTAACAGCCTAGCTGTTCATGAAAAAGTATTTACTTGTCGCGCTCGTACTTACGGGAGTATTCATGTCGTTTGGTTTGGGAGCAGAGAACGTCTACGCGGTAGTGGCGGGAGAGAAGGGTTGCACTGAAAACGCAACCGGAACAGATGCGGGCGCAGCATCCAGCCCAACAGTCGGGAAACCTCTGGTGTGTTTGGGAAACGTTTGGACCGTAAAAATCTTTGGCCCCACAAGCGGCGGATTACCAGAAGAATCTAAAGTGCCGACAACAGGAGATACTCTCATTGCTCGTATTGGCACCATAACCAACTGGGTCTTTGCCGTATTTGTCGCGATTTCTGTCATCTTCATCGTGCTCGCGGCATTCCAGTTCGTGACAGCCGGAGGAAAGCCAGAGGAGGTGAATATGGCAAGGCAAAAGCTCATCTACGCGGTCATTGGAATAGCCATTGCGCTGCTCGCGAGGGCCCTGCCTGCCGTGCTGCGAAACATTCTTATTTCGCCGTAGGTACTTGTTCATGAAAAAACATTTCTTTTTTATCCTGTTATTCTTGGGAATATCTTTTGTGTTTGCAGCAGGAACAGTATATGCGGCACCGAGGATTGGGGATAATTGTACGTCAGGAGCAGCGCCAACAAAAGATGATGCAGGAAACACACTCGTGTGTGTTGGAGGCTCTTGGCTCGCTGAAATTCCTCAAGGCCCTCAAACCGCGGGCCAGGTTATCAAGATCATTGAGACAATCGCAACCTGGGTATTCGCCATTTTTCTTGCTGTTTCGGTTATCTTTTTGGTGGTGGGAGCATTTCAGTTTGTCACCGCGAGGGGTGATCCTGCCCAGGTAAACAAAGCACGGGAAATTCTTCTTTACTCAATAATAGGAATAGGGCTTGCGTTCTTGGCAAACGCGGTTGATGACGTTCTCCGATTCCTGCTCACATGAAAAAGAAATATCTTTTTCTCATTCTTATTCTCACTTTTACATTCTCTGGTTTTGCGTTTGCGGAGGCTTCGAGCCACAATCTTCCTCCAGATGCGTATCGGCTTCCCACAACAGGGATTCCTATCGAAGGAAAAGGAATACTCGGGCTCATTGAACTTGTTACCAGCTGGACCTTTGCTATTTTTACTGCAGTCTCGGTCATTTTTATCGTCATGTCTGCCTTTGAATTCGTGACCGCGCAGGGCGACCCCGCGAAAATAACCAAGGCGCGCCAGAGCCTCATTTTCGCGGTAATTGGTATTGCCATTGCCTTAATGGCGTTTGCCATTCCTCGGGTGGTCCGGAATATAGTGGTGGAATCTTCAACCACAACAGTATCTGGAGGTTGTGCCAGCGGCCCCGCCGCGGTAAACTGTCGGGCCAACGAAGGAGTCTGTGTCGGGAACGATTGCAGATATACCCAGTAAGACTTTACGGTAAGGATGTCGCGCGCGCGGGCGTGGCGAAATGGCAGACGCGCCAGCCTTAGGAGCTGGTGGGGCAACCCATGGGGGTTCGACTCCCTCCGCCCGCACACTTCGTCGTCCTTCACTTACATTCAGGACTCCTCAGTGCCTTCGGCCCTAGGAATGAGACGAAAAGCAAAAGCGGGGATAGTCCCCGCTTTTGTTATCCTCTTACTTTAATTCGTTTCACCTTTTGGCGCTCGAGCTTGGGAAGTCGCAGGGTGAATATTCCCTCCTTCATTGAGGCTTCAATGCGGGTTGTATCTATTTCTTCTGGAAGAATGATCTGGCGCGAGAACGGGCCCCAGTAGCATTCCTGGTAAAAGTAGCTCTTGTCTTCTTCTTCGTTGGGGTTTCTTCGTTCTCCACTAATGGTGACCACGTCATTCTCAATCGCAATATCCAGGTCATCGGGATTCACTCCGGCAATGGTTGCCTGAATGACAATTTCCCCGTTCGTTTGGTACACGTCCACGGCGAGCTCTCCTTCTGGTTCAAACCAAGAACTCTCCTGTTCATCTTTCTTGGCGGGAGCTTTGTGGGGTTTTCCCTCCTTCGCTAAACCTGCCCGTCCCGCAGGCGGGGCTTCGGCGGGCAGGTCTTCCTCCTGGTGGATTTTCTTCGCTCCTTTTACTTGGATTTTCTGGGTTTTTTGAGGAACTTGCTTTCGTGGCTTTTCTTCCTCCTCTTCTTCGGTTTCCTTTTCTTCCACTAACTCCTCTTCTGTTTCTTCAACCCCAATGCTGTTTCTTAATTTATCGAAAAATGACATTTAGATGTTGCAAAGACTTTTCATTCGCTTCAACTTATTGATCGCGAATGAAATGAACAATGCGGTGATTATGAATAATACCAAAGGCATGAGAAACCGTTCCGACCCTTCAGCTCTCATTATAGTGAAGTTGAAAAACCCGTGCAAGAGCGTGGCAAGGGTGAGGCCCGAAAAAAGCGTCAAGCCGCGGTTTTTCTTTGAGAACTCTCTCAAGGCAAGGAAGTACCCAAAAAGCCCGGAAGCTAGGGCGTGAAGGAATGTTGCTCCCAAGAAGCGGAAGAACGCCAACGCCGCGATATTTGAAACAGGAGCCACGCTTCCCAATCCCAGCAACACGAGGATATTTTCCATGGCAGCGAACCCAAGAGCTGAAATAATCATGTAGAGCATGAGGTCTACGGGTTCATCCATTGCGGAATTTTTGAACACTTGCCACCGCACCACCAGGAACTTGAGCACTTCTTCCACCAAGGCAATGCCAATGAATATATAGAGTATGAGCAGGAGGTTTTCCGAAAACGGAAGCAGTACGAGTCCCAGGCGTAATCCAATTTCAATGAAAAGCGCTGGAATGGTTGCCACCATGCCCCAGAAAAACACTTTCAGAATCATGCGGTTTGGTTCAGGATGGCTGTCTTTCCTTAAATAAAAAGTAAGCCAGGCTATGCTAGGCGCTAATCCGAATACGATAAACAATGGGTAGTTCATGAGGAGGGCCAGGACTCTATCATTATGGTTTTCTTTTTGTTTTTGAGGGGGAGCTTCTGATAGATCTCTTCCGTGATGAAGGGCATGAAAGGGTGCAAGAGCTTGAGACTGGTTTGCAGTATCTCGAGTAAAAGGTATTGGGAAGCTGCTTTTGCTTTTGCGTCTTTGCCTCCAAGCCTTGGCTTTTGCGCTTCAATGATTTTGTCTGCAAACGTGTGCCAGAAGTAGTGGTATACCAACTCAGACGCTTTGTAGAACTTAAACTCATCCATGAGTTTGGTTGCTTCCTTCGCCGTCTTTGAAAGCGCAGTAAGTATTTTTTTGTCTGCAGGACTGAGCGTGGGCTTTTTGCCTGCCTTGAATCCTTCGAGGTTCATCAGCACGAACCGCGAAGCATTCCACACCTTGTTGGCAAAGTTGCGGTATCCCCGAATGCGGTTCTCGTCCAAGGCAAGGGATGTGCCTGGAGTGTTCCCCACAATCAATCCAATGCGAAACGCGTCAGTCCCGTATTTTGTGGTAAGGTCCAATGGGTTGATGACGTTTCCTTTGGATTTAGACATCTTTTTTCCTTTGGCATCCAGTACTAAACCGTGGAGATACACGGTTTTGAACGGAACTTTTCCCGTGACATAGAGCCCGAGCATAATCATGCGCGCCACCCAGAAAAAGATGATTTCCCCCGCGGTTTCCATGACATCTGTGGGGTAGAATGTTTTGAAGTCCTTTGAGTTGGGATACCCCAGGGCGGCAAACGGCCACTGCCCAGAAGAAAACCACGTGTCAAAAGTGTCTGTTTCTCCGGGAATGGGAATGCCCCACACGATCTGCCTTGAAATGTTCCAATCCTCAATGTTTTTCAGCCAGTGCAGAATGATTTTCTTGTAGTGCTTGGGAATGAACACGATCTCGTTTTTCACAATTGCTTTGATGGCGGGCTTGGCAAGTTCTTTCATAGATACGAACCACTGCTCTCTTATCTGGGGCTCAATGAGTGTTTCGCATTTGTAGCAAACCTTTACCGTGTGTTTGTAGGGCTCGGTTTTCACGAGCAATCCTTTTGTTTTCAACTTCTCCACGATCAATGGGCGCGCTTCCCGAATGTTCATGCCCGCAAATTCTCCCGCAATGGGCAGGAGTTTCCCCCGGAAATCAATGATCTGTTCTTCGTCGAGCTTCTTACGCTTGGCAATATCAAAGTCAACAGGGTCATGCCAGGGAGTAATGGTCATGGCTCCGGTCCCGAATTCCATGTCTATAGCTTCATCCTTGATAACAGTTGCCTCAACTTTGCCGTTCATCCATTCAACCTCTATCTTTTGCCCTTCTCGGTATTGTTTGTAGCGTTCGTCTTTGGGGTGCACCACCACGTACTTGTCTCCAAACTTTGTTTCGGGCCGGGCTGTCGCAATGGTAAAGGGGCCGTACTGCAAGTAATACAGAGTATCTTCCTGTTCTCTGTCTATTGTTTCCAAATCAGAGAGCGAGGTTTGGTGCTTGGCGCACCAGTTAATGATTCTCCTGCCCCGGTACACAAGGTTATCTCGAGAGAGCTTTTTGAATGTGGCGTACACGGTTTCTACCACATTTGCATCAAGGGTGAACTTTTCTCGTGACCAGTCACACGAAGCCCCTATCTTTCTTGTTTGGTTTTCAATGTTTTTCTTGTTATTCAGAGTAAACTCCATGATTTCTCGGTAGAGCTGTTGGGGTTCCATTTGGAAGCGTGACCTCCCTTCTTTTTCCAGCTGCTTTTCATACACCACCTGGGTTTCAAAGCCCGCGTGGTCGAGCCCAGGAAGCCAGAGCGTTTTGTATCCTCGCATCCGCTTGTACCTCGTCATAATGTCTTCAATGGTCAACACCAAGCCGTGCCCCGCGTGCAGGGAACCATTAGCGTTGGTTGGAGGCATGAGAATGGTGAAAGGCTTGCGCCTTTTGTTGTCCTTCGACGAGTCATTCGACCCTGAGGGTCTCAGACCCGATGGGCTCAGGACCTCCCGCTTTGGTAAGCGGTCGGGATTAAAAAAACCGCTCTTCTCCCAGAGTGCGTAGATTTTGTCTTCTACTTTGGTGTGGTCGTAGGTTGTTGGAAGTTCCATCCCGTTAGAAACTAACTATTATCATGGATTATTATATCCCGTTAGCACTGTGCGTGACTGTTTGGAGTTTCTAACGGGATTCCATGCGTTTACCTATTATATGGTGAGATTGGGTTGAGACACAATGCGGCCATACCTCTTTGTTTTCTTTGCTCTATTGAAATATCCTGCAAGAGCAATCATTAATCCATTGTCTGTGCAGAGCTCTGAAGGGGCCATGAGCGCGCCTTTGAATCGTTTGCGGAGTTCCTTGTTCGCCGCAACGCCGCCGCCAAGAACAATGCTTTTTACTTCGAACTCCTCGGCTGCGCGCATGGTTTTCTCAACCAGAACATCAATAATCGCTTGCTGGATTTCCCTTGCCATTGCCTGGATGTATTCTTTGGATTTCCGTATTTTAGGACTTCGAGACTGGTAGTCATACAGCACCGCGGTTTTTAACCCCGAAAAACTAAAGTCGTAGTCCTTGGAGTGTAGCATCGGTCTCGGCAAGCTAATTCCTAAGCTTCGCTTAGGACCCCGTCCTAAGCGAAGCTTAGGCAGGGCTGCAAGTTTAGCAATGGCAGGGCCGCCGGGATACGGAAGTCCCAGGATCCGCGCGGTTTTATCAAAGCATTCTCCTGCCGCGTCATCCCGTGTTTCCCCCAGGATTTTGTATTTCCCAATTCCCTTTACTAGAATCAACTGTGTGTGCCCGCCAGACACAATCAGCGCAACCGCGGGAAACTTGGCCCGGCCAAGTTTGAGCAAACTTGGCCGGGCCAAGTTTGATGCCAATAGGGAAATAATGAGATGTCCTTCGATATGGTTTACGGGGATGATAGGAACGTCCCACTCCTGTGCCAAGGTTTTGGCAAACTCAATTCCTGCCCACAGGCAAGGGTCTAGGCCCGGGCCCACGGTAAGCGCTATCGCGTCTAAGGGTTTCCACGCTGCTTTGGTAGAACCCGCTTCCTTAAGGGTCTTTGCCAAAACAATAGGAAGATTCTTCTGGTGTGTTCTTTTCGCGAGCGTGGGGTACACTCCCCCGTATTTCGCGTGGAGTTTCACCTGAGAAGCAACCACATGGGCAAGAACCTCAAAGCGCCCTAGTTTCGCTTCCACAACGGCTATAGCCGTCTCATCGCATGATGTTTCAATAGAGAGAATTCGCATGTGTTTCAGCATATCTAAAGGGTTGCTTTTTTGCAATTTTTTGCTATGGTAACAAAGTAGCGAAGTGCCCGGGGAAACCTTCTGTATGCCGTCCGCCGTAGGCGGACATGGCATATAGCGGTAGGTTTCCCGCCAAAATTGAAGCAGTTCAATTTTGGCCCCATCGTCTAGCCCGGTCTAGGACGCTTGGTTTTCATCCAAGAAATCAGGGGTTCAAATCCCCTTGGGGCCACATTCAATGTCTCAAGACTACTACCTCACCATAGGCCGCAGCGCGGACCTCAAAAACACAGGGGAGCGCATGCTCTATAGGTTTTTTGAAATGCTTCCCGGGATTATTTCCCTGGGAACCATAGCGCTTTTGGTTTTGCTTTCCTGGAGAGCACCTCTCATTGCTTCTATTCTTGTTATTTCCTTCGTGCTCTACTGGTTTTTCCGAACTTTGTACTTGATGTTCCATTTGTGGGCCGGATACCGTGAAATGCGTTTATATGAAAGGACCGACTGGCTTTCAAGGTTGAAAGCGGAAAAACCCTCTTGGCAGGAGACATATCATTTGGCGGTTGTTCCTAACTTTGAAGAACCCTTGGAAGTTTTGCGCCAAACGCTCTTGGGCTTGGAGCAGAACGATTATCCCAAAGACCATGTTTTGCTTGTGTTCGGCATTGAGGAGGCAGAGGGTGATGAAGGAGAGAAAAAAGCAATGATGCTCTACCAAGAGTTTTCAAGCAAGTTCCCGCATTTCATTATTGCCCGCCACCCAAAAGGCATTCAAGGAGAAATGCCGGGAAAGGGTTCGAACGAAACCTGGGCAGTAAAGGAAGGAGTGAAGCAATTGGTACAACCCTTAGGTATCGAGCCCGAAAAAGTCATTGTTTCCTCGCTCGATTCAGACACCGTGGTAGGGCCTTCCTACTTTTCGTGCTTAACCTATCGGTTTTTGAGCAGCAAAGACCCGCAGCATACTTCATTCCAACCCATTCCCTTGTTCCTCAACAACATCGCAGAAGCTCCAGCCATTTCCCGTATCTTTTCCTTTTCATCCACGTTCTGGCACACTATGAACCAGGAGCGCCCGGAAAAGCTCGTTACCTTTTCGAGCCACGCAATGCCTTTAAAAGCGTTAATGGACGTGGGATACAAACAAACCAACGTGGTTTCAGACGATTCCCGCATTTTCTGGCAGTGCTTCCTTTTCTACAATGGAAATTACCACGTGGAACCTTTATTCTACCCTGTTTCCATGGACGCGAACGTCACCCGAAGTTTTTGGAAAACCCTTTTCAATATTTATAAGCAGCAGCGAAGATGGGCCTATGGAGTGGCAGACATCCCCTACTTCTTGTTCGGGTTTTTGAAGAACAAAAACATCCCGCTTTTCAAAAAAGTTTCCCTTGGCTGGGAGCTCTTTGAAGGCCACTGGACCTGGGCAACAGCTCCCCTGGTGTTGTTTTTCGCGGGCTGGCTTCCCTTGCTCTTGGGAGGAGAAGCGTTTTCTCAAACTTTGCTTTCGTACAGCTTACCCACGTTCACGGGAAGGATATTGAGTGTCGCGACTCTGGGGTTGATAACCTCCGCGATCATTAGCATCAACCTGTTGCCGCGGCCCCTGTACCAGAAGAAGTGGAAGCTTTTGTTCTATGCCGGGCAGTGGCTTCTATTTCCCTTCACCATGATTTTCTTTTCCTCCTTTCCCGCGCTGGACGCGCAAATACGGCTCATGCTCGGCCGGTATCTTGGATTCTGGCACACGCCAAAGTTCCGTTAGTAGGTTGAGCCTAGTGTGTGGATTATATAGAGCGCCCATACAAGGGCGCCTTCTATTTAAACTAGGCCCGGCCTAGTTATCCACACCTAGGCTCAACCTAGGAATACGAGCTACTCGAGGTGGAGGTTGGAGCGGAGTTCTTGCACCCGTGCTTTGAGCAAGGGATATTTTTTTAACGCAATGTCTTTTTCCAGGAGGTTCTTTGCGGCTTCCCGTGCCTCTTCCACCAGTTTGAGGTTGGTTAACTGCGTCATGGCAAAATCCGGAACTCCCCATTGTTTGGTCCCGGTAAAACTCCCAACGCCCCGCAGTTTTAAGTCGAGTTCGGCAAGCTCAAATCCGTTCTTGGCGCTCGAAAGCGCGCGCAGTCGTGAAAGAATGCCCGAACTCGAACTTTCGGTAAGCAGAAAACAGTATGATTGGTGTTCTGCTCTTCCCACTCTGCCTCGGAACTGGTGGAGCTGGGCCAGGCCAAAACGCTCGGCCCCCTCAATGAGCATGACCGAGGCATTGGGGATATCTACCCCAACCTCCACCACCGAGGTGGAAACCAGAATGTGTATTTTCCCCATTCTAAACTTCCTCATGACTTCTTCCTTTTCGGTTTTGGGCATTTTCCCGTGGAGCATGCCTACGTTCAGTTTGGGGAATATCTCCTTGGAAAGCTTTTCGTGTTCCTCTTTCACGGTTTTCATCTCAAGCGCTCCGCTCTCTTCTGTTTTCTCAATGCGAGGGCAAATGACAAACACTTGTCTTCCTGCTTTCACTTCTTTTGCGATGAATGAATAGGTTTGTTTCCGTTCTTCAGGAGCAACAACTTTTGTAATAATCTCTTTTCTTCCCTTTGGAAGTTCTGCGATCAAAGAGAGGTCGAGGTCTCCATACACGGTGAGCGCCAGGGTTCTGGGTATGGGGGTTGCGGTCAACGAGAGTAAGTGGGGAATAAGGGTTGAGCGGTGCAAGAGCTTTGCCCTCTGTTTAATGCCGAACCTGTGTTGCTCATCAATAATGACGAGGCCCAGATTTCCGAACCGCACCTTTTCCTGTATTAACGCGTGCGTCCCGATGATAAGGTTCACTTTTCCTTCCAGCGCCATTTTCAACAATTTGGTTCTTGAAACCTCAATGGAGTCATTGGGAAGCTTGGGGGAAATGAAGCGATCTGAACTTCCGGTAAGCAATCCCACGGTTAACTTGAATGGGCTTAACAACGCGCCCACACTCTTGAAGTGCTGCTGAGAAAGTATTTCCGTTGGAGCCATGAACACGGTTTGGTACCCTGCTTTTGCGACCGACAAGGCGGCCATTGCGGCAACCACGGTTTTTCCCGAACCCACGTCGCCTTCAAGCAGTCTGTTCATGGGGCGCGGCTGTTCCAGGTCTTTGAGCACCTGCCATGCAGCTTTTTTCTGGCTGTCAGTCAACTGAAAGGAAAGCTTTTTGGTGAAACGCGACATTACGGCAGTGTCCAAGGGAATGGGAGGAGCTTTAATGGAAGCTATTTTCTTTCGCTCAGAAAGAATGAACAAAAGGATATGGAAGAGCTCTTCAAACGCAAACCGGTTCCGGCTGTTCTCGGCTTCTTTTATGGAATCTGGGAAGTGTATCTGCCAAAGCGCTTTTTGGGGAGCAGGAAAGTTCTTTCCCTTGAGGATCTCTTGAGGAAGGGTTTCTAAAATGCCCTCAAGCTGAACAAGCACTGATTTAATAATAGAACGGAGCCATCTCGAAGAAACTCCTGAGGTTTCCGCGTACACAGGCACAATTCGTCCGAGATGAGTGAGTTCAAAGGTTGAGTTCTGCGCTTTTTCCTGCACAGGATTCCCAAGGAAAATGCCTTGCTTGTCGCGTACCACTTTTCCCGCAAGATACACTTCGTCGCCCTGTTTTAAAGACGTGACAAGATAGGGTTGGTTGAACCATAAAATGCGAACTGCTCCTGTTTTGTCTTCAACAAGGCCCGTGGTAAGAGACATTCGCTTTCTGAACGTTCTTGCTTCCTGTATTTCTAAAAGCTTTCCTCGAACGCAAAAACTCATTCCTTCCTTGAGGTTCACAATGGGAGTTATGTTCGAAAAATCCTCATAGCCGCGGGGGAAATAAAAAAGGAGGTCACGCACACTCGTGATTCTGAGATTCTTCAACCGTTTTTGGTAGACAGGGCCAACTCGGGGGACTTGTGAAAGAAGGGTAGCAAGATTCATGTGTGCGCCCGAGAGGAATCGAACCTCTATCAAGGGATCCGCAATCCCTCATTCTGTCCGTTGAACTACGGGCGCATGTTTTTCAATATACCTTTTTTAAGGGAAAATTCAAGCATAAAAAGGCACCGCTTTGAGGCGCGGTGCGGGCCTTTGCACTCTAGATTCGAAGATCCTCTACCGAAGGAGCGAATTTGACCATTCTCATGACGCGTTTTCGGTTCTGTTCCGCCCTTTGGAGGGCGTGCTCATGTTCGAAAGGGCCGGGACAGTCTTCGGCTGCGCACACGTGAAACTGTACCTTGTGCCTAAACGTGTCCTTTCTCGTCTTTGCTAATGCGCAAGGCTCAGAGAGACGGTGGCCGGAACTGCATTTCGTGCAGATCGTTACCATGTATCTCATCTTGACCTCTCTTTCTTTTGTCAGGATATCAAACGAAAAGCGAATAGGCAAGTTGATTTCCCCTAAAAATTCAGGTACACTATGGGTGTTTAAGGAGAGGTGGCTGAGTGGCCGAAAGCGGCACGCTGCTAATGTGTTAAGGGGTAATACCCTTCGTGGGTTCGAATCCCACCCTCTCCGCATTTATGCTCAGGGCGGGGTGCGGGAGCGGTTTATCCGGATGGTCTTGAAAACCATTAAGGATGCAAGTCCTTCGTGAGTTCGAATCTCACCCCCGCCGCTTTTTCTTTTCTCTTTGGTTTTTGGTGTGGTACAATATACAACTGTGGCACTTGCGCAGCTTTCTTGATATACTACATGAATCCCGTTAGAGATTTCACAAAAGGTTTTATAGTTTACCAACGAATGACGGAAACGTTGCGAAGCGTTTCCTATCTCTAACGGGATGAAACTACCCTTACCTTTTCGTTCATTCACAGTATTGCCCAAGAGTTTTCTTGGGGTTGACATTGGAACATCTGCCGTGAAGATAGCCGAGGTGAAGCGCTGGGGAGGCAGGAAGAGTTTGAAGAATTACGCGGAGCTTCAGAGTTCCGCATTGTACGACAAACCCTTCCGCACCTTTGAGCGGAACACCCTGGTGCTTTCAAAGCAGGATATCGCGCGGGTGCTCAAGGCAATTCTGCAGGAAGCAAAAATCCAGACTAAAGACGCGCTTTTTTCACTCCCCGATTTCTCCAGCTTCTTCACGCATTTCGAGCTTCCGCCTATGACCAAAGAGGAATTGCCAGAAGCCGTGGCGTTTGAAGCAAGAAGGCACGTTCCCCTTCCGCTTTCCGAGGTGACGTTCGACTGGCAGCTCTTGGAAGGAACCTTTGAGCAAAAGACCCCTTTGAAAATTTTGATGGTGGCGGTTCCCAAGGAGATCGTGAACCAGTACCAGGAAATCGCGAATCTCGCGGGGCTGACGCTTTCGGGATTGGAAGCAGAGGTGTTCTGTATCATGCGCTCGTGCGTAAACGAGGAAGACAAGAGTTCTCTTGCGCTCCTAGACATTGGCGCGCAGAGCACCACCGTGAACATTATTGCAAAGCGCACCTTGCGGGTTTCCCACAGCGTGGACGTGGCGGGAAACAGTTTGACCGACCGCATTGCAAAATCCCTGTCTGTTGACGCCAAAATGGCGGAACGCTACAAGTTTGAAAAAGGCATGACAGACAAGAACCTTGCCCTTATCCTTTCTCCCATGGTAGACATTCTTCTTTCGGAGCTCGAGCGGGTTTCAAAAGAATTCCAACAGCAGGGAGGGAAAGAGGTCGAGAAGATCATTCTGGCAGGCGGAACCGCTTTGCTCCCTGGATTGCGAGAGTATGTGGAAACAACCGTGAAAAAACCCACGAGTATCGCCAACCCTTTTGAAAACTTGTATTACCCTCCTGTGCTCGAGCAAACGCTTAAGAATCTTGGCCCTTCACACGCGGTGGCAGTGGGAGCCGCGCTCCGGGGACTTCAATAAATATGCAAGACCTCATTCCCAAAACACAGTCCGAGTCGTTTTTCACAAAGAACACTGTTTTGTATACGGGTATTTCCCTTTTAGTGTTGTCGGCCGGACTGTTTGTATTGTTTCAGGTGCTCAAGGGAAACACTGAACAAAGTACTGCCGAACTGAACACCGTGCTCTTGGGAGGAAAAACCAGCCAAGAGCGGGAACTAGAAAGGAGCGTGTTGGGTTACCAAAAGCGAATTGAGTATTTTTCTTCCTTTCTGAAGTCCCAGGATGACACCCTTCCCTTTTTCGCGTTCCTGGAAGCAAGAACGCACCCCTCGGTGTTTTTTAACGACGCGCGGTTGAACGTTCAAGAGAACCGCATGGTGCTGAGCGGCCAAAGCACTGACTTTGGAAGTTTGGGCGAGCAGATAGCGAGCTTTGAAGGCCAGCAAGAACTGCGCAACGTGAAGCTCACTGATGTTTCCCTTTCAAAAGGCCAGGTGCTTTTTACTATGGAACTTACATTCGCCCCATGAAGTCCCCATTTGTCGTCATTGGAATATTCGCTCTCGCCGTGATCGTGCTTTTGCTCTGGACGTGGCCCGCGTACCAGGAGTTTTCTCTGGCAAGAAACGCGTTGAACGCGGCTGAAACCGAAACGCAGAACCGCGAAGCATATTTCGCGAAACTCGGTTCTTTGGAAAAAGAGCTCCAGCAGTATCCAACCGAGCTTTCACATCTTGACTCTGCGTTTCCTTCTGCTCCTAACCTTCCTTCTCTGTATGACACCTTGCAGGACATCGCGGCTTCTTCAGGGCTTATCGTAACCGCGGTATCGTCGAACGTTGCCGAGGATTCCTCGCCCAAAGAGGTTGAGGTGAACGTGACTGCCGACGGCGCTTACGAGGGCTTAAAAGAGTTCTTGCGACGGGTTCAGCAGTCGAGCCGCGCCATGAACGTGACATCCCTGGAGTTTGCAACCCCGCGGGAAGGAACACGCTTTGAGTTCCATATCCATATTTCAGCCTACTCGTTGTAACTATATGGCATTTTCCATTCCCAAACCAAAAACTTTAGTGCAGCAGCGCCAAATGCAGCGCTTGCTTGCTCTGTTGCTGTTCGGAGTGCTTGGAGTCACGGCGTTCGTCTTGTACCAGGGTCTTTTCAAGCCCCTTCCCGAAGCTCCGGCTTCGTCTTTGGCGCCTTCGGGAACCAGGAGCGTTGACATTGATTTTGAATTCCTGAAGAGCAACCCCTTTGAAAAGTTCAGCGAGCCTGTGGCAGAACCCGCAATTCCCCAAAACCTGGGAAGGCAGAACCCGTTCCTGCCTCTCTAACTTCATGGATCCCGTTAGAAGCCGCGATCGCTCACGAGATAAGTCCAATGCATAAATCAATGATACAAGATCATGAAAATAAATAATGTTTGCGGATTGGCGCTGATCGCGATCTGCTTCTAACGGGATGGACGTACTCCAGCTTCTCATTCAAAAAGGAATCCTTGACCAAGCAAAGGCAAAAGAGTTGGCCTCAAGCGCGGCAGCTTCTGGCGTTTCAATAGAAGAAGCTTTGCTCTCGCAAAAGCTCGTTGACGAAGAGACGCTTTTTTCTTTGAAGAGCGAAGCTTTGAAGGTTCCTTTAAAAAAGATAGCTGCTGAAGAGATCCCTTTGCGCGTCTTGGAGCTCATTCCCGAGGATTCGGCAAAGTACTACAGAATGATTCCCTTGGGCCAGCAAAACAAAACCTTGGAAATCGGCATGGTGTCTCCCGAAGATGCGGCAGCCAAAGACGCTTTGAAGTTTTTGGCGCGACAGGGAAACTTCACCTACACGGTTTCCTTGATCTCCCTCTCCACTTTCGAGGCTCTGCTGCGCCAGTACCGGAACTTGAAAGGCGAGATGACAGAAGCCCTGGAAGCTCTGCAAAAAGAAGTGCATGACAAGCTGGGCGAAGAAGGCGAGGTAAAAAGCAGGGCTTTGTCGCGCATTGTGGAAGAAGCTCCCATTACCAAAATGGTGGCAGTTATTTTGCGAACCGCGGTTGAGGGAGGCGCTTCAGACATTCACGTTGAGCCCACCAAAGACCAGGTACGCGTGAGGTTCAGGTTTTTAGGAGAGCTCCACGCTTCCCTGTTCCTGCCAAAGAAAGTACAAGAAGCGATTCTCTCTCGCGTGAAGATTTTGTCGAATATGAGGATTGACGAAACGAGGGTGCCGCAAGACGGAAGGTTCTCGGCTCCCATTGAAGGGGTGAATATAGACTTTCGCGTGTCCACGTTCCCCACCGCTTTGGGAGAAAAGGTGGCTATTCGCGTGTTAGACCCTTCCAAAGGATTAAAGAAATTCGAAGACCTTGGGTTATCTGGCTCAAACCTCGCAAAAGTAAAAGCAGCGATCAAAAAACCGTATGGTTTGGTGCTTTCCACCGGTCCCACGGGTTCGGGCAAAACCACCACCTTGTACGCTATTTTGCAGATCCTGAACCAGGAAGGAGTGAATATTGTTTCTATTGAAGACCCGGTGGAGTATCTGGTTGAAGGGATCAACCAATCGCAGGTGAGGCCTGAAATTGGGTATGATTTCGCTTCTGGGCTTCGCCAGATTTTGCGCCAAGACCCCAATGTCATCATGGTGGGAGAGGTGCGCGACAAAGAAACAGCTTCTTTGGTTATTCATGCTGCCTTAACCGGGCATATTGTGCTTTCCACTCTGCACACGAATAACGCAACTGGCGTTATTCCGCGGTTGATAGACATGGGAATCGATAGGTACCTCATTCCTTCCACCTTGAGCATTGCCGTTGCCCAGCGCCTCATTCGAAAACTGTGCGACGAGTGCAAGGAAAAGGAAAAACCCACAAAGGCCGTTTTCGAAATGCTCAAGAAAGAAGTTGAGGCTCTTCCTTTAGATGCAAAGAAGTACGCGGAACCCTTGATTTTGCAAAAAGACTTTCAGATCTTTGCCGCGCGGGGCTGCAAGTCGTGCGGGAGCAATGGATTCAAAGACCGCGTTGCCCTGTTTGAAATATTGTCTATGACAGACGAACTTGAACGAATAGTGCTCCAAGACCCGTCTGAGAAGAAGATCTTTGACGAGGCGAAACGCCAGGGGATGACGACTTTGCGCCAGGATGGTATCTTAAAGGTACTCGACGGCATCACCACTGTTGAAGAAGTGGTGAGAGCAACAGAGGAATGATATGAATCCCGTTAGAAACTGCAAACAGTCGCGCACAATGCTAACGGGATATATAATCCATGATAGAAGATAGTTTCTAACGGGATGAAAGTACTGCTTATTGAGGACGACCCATTGTTAATAGATATTTACAGCACCAAGCTCAAAGAGTCGGGGTTTGAGGTTGAAGTTGCAGAAAACGGCGAAAAGGGTTTGAGCATGTTGGAGCAGTCGGTTCCAAACGTAGTCCTGCTCGACATTGTTTTGCCAAAGCAGAATGGCTGGGAAGTACTGCAAAGCATCAGAAGCAACGAACAATTGAAAGGATTGAAAGTGGTGCTCCTTTCCAACCTTGGCCAAAAAGAGGAGATCGAGAAAGGGCTGTCTCTGGGAGCAGACAGGTATCTTATCAAGGCGCATTTCACTCCTACGCAGGTTGTTGAGGAACTCCAGAAACTGCTGCAAACTATAAACTAAAAACCAATAACTATCACTCTATGGAAGAACTGCTGGGGTTAGCGTTAGCGGAACAAGCGTCGGATTTGCACTTATCAGAAGGCCAACCTCCCATTTTACGGGTGGAAGGAAGGTTGGTGCCCTTGGTGAAGAGAAAAAAGCTGACTGGAGCTGCTTTGGAAGAAATGATTCTTCCTTTGCTCACCGGGGAACAGAAAGAGCGATTGTCACGCGAGAAAGAAGTGGATTTTTCCTACGCCTTAGCAGGAAAAGCGCGCTTCCGAACCAACGTATTCTACCAGCAGAACACCTTGTCTGCCGCGTTCAGGTTGATCCAGGCAAAAATCCGCACCATTGAAGAACTGAACCTCCCTCCTGTTCTCCACGAGTTCAGCAAGGCAACCCAGGGGTTCGTGTTAATAACCGGGCCTTCGAGCCATGGAAAGTCAACCACGTTGGCTGCTTTGGTAGACGAGGTGAACCACACGAGGAATGACCACATTATTACCATTGAAGACCCTATTGAATATATCTTTACTGATGACAAGGCGATTGTAGACCAAAGGGAAATAGGGCAGGATGCCGTGAGTTTTGCCCGGGCATTGCGAGCAACCTTTCGTCAAGACCCTGATGTCATCATGGTAGGAGAAATGCGAGACCCCGAAACCATTGCAACCGCGATTACCGCGGCGGAAACCGGGCACCTGGTGTTTGCCACCCTGCACACCAATTCAGCCGCCCAATCGGTGCACCGCATCGTTGACTCGTTCGCCGCAGACCAGCAAGACCAGATCAGGGCTCAGCTTTCGGGTTCCTTGCTTGGCGTGGTTTCCCAACGCTTACTCCCTCGCACCAAAGGCGGGCTCATTCCCGCTTTGGAAGTCATGCTCACGACTCCCGCGGTTTCAAACCTCATTCGGGAAAAAAAGATACACGAATTGCCCCTGGTCATAGAAACCTCGGCAGAAATGGGAATGGTGAGCTTGAACCGGAGTTTGGCAAGCTTAGTAAAGGCAAAGGAAATCACCATGGACAACGCGCTCGCCTATTCTCTGCACCCTGCCGAATTGCGAAACCTTATTAGATGAACCCCGTTAGAGATAGCTCATCAACCATGTTCTATGTGTATGTGCTTCAAAACAAGAACAGGAGGTGGTATACAGGTTCTACCAATGATTTACGGAAACGCTTCAATCAGCACAATTCTGGGAAAAGTCGTTCAACGAATAAGAGAGGTCCATGGAAATTCATCTATTATGAAGCGTGTGTCAACGAACAAGATGCAAGGTCAAGAGAGATATATCTTAAATCTGGTATGGGTAAACGCTATCTGAAAAACAGATTGAAGCGTTTCCTATCTCTAACGGGGTGAAGTTCAACTATCAAGCGAGGAACCAAACAGGAGAAACCCAAGTAGGAGTTATTGAAGCTTCTTCAAAAGACGCTGCTTTGCAGTTGCTCAGCCAGCACGGCTTGACCGTCACCATTTTGGAAGAATCGGGTGACAAGCCCTTTTACTCAAAATCTATTTCGTTCTTTGAACGGGTAAAAGCAAAAGACGTCATGATGTTTTCGCGGCACTTGGCGATCCTGTTCAAATCCCAGGTTACCTTGCTGGAAGCCCTCAGAACCCTGGCTCTGCAGACCAGGAATAGAATGTTTGCCGAGAAAATCATGAGGATTTCAGAGGATGTGGAAGGAGGAACCTCTCTATCCCAGGCATTGAGCAGGAATCCGGATGTTTTCTCTTCATACTATGTTTCCATGGTGAAAAGCGGAGAAAGCGCGGGCTCGCTTTCCGAGGTTCTGGAGTCTTTGGCAGACCATTTGGAGCGGGAATACAATCTCCAGAACAAGATAAAGAGCGCTCTCACATACCCCGCTTTTATTGTCGGCACTGGAGTCGTCGTGCTCACTCTCATGATGGCGTTCGTGGTGCCCAACTTAACCCGCATTCTGGGTGACTTGGGAGGAGAGCTTCCGTTCATCACTAAAGTTGTCATTGGTTTGGCGGGATTCCTCAACACCTGGTGGTGGCTCGTGTTTTTGCTCCTGGCCCTAGGAGTGTTCTTTTTGCTCAGATATATCAAGACGCCGCAGGGAAAGCACAACGTTGATCTGTTCGTGCTCAAGGTTCCCGCTCTGAACTCCTTTTTGCGCATGATGTATCTTTCGCGCTTTGCCGAGAATCTTTCCACGCTGATCGCCGGAGGCCTTCCCATTGTTGAAGCGATTGAGATAACCCAGGAAATCGTGGGGAACGACTACTACAAGAGCATACTGGGCGAGGCAAAAGAAGCGGTGAGAAAAGGAGAGCGCATCAGCGACGTTTTAGGAAGATATCCTTTGGAATTCCCTCCGGTGTTCACGCAAATGGTTCTAGTGGGAGAGCAGTCGGGCTCGTTAGACACCACGTTGCTGAACGTGGTGCAGTTCTACCAGCGGGAGCTCGCAAATACCGTGGAGAGCTTCCTTTCTATACTAGAACCCTTGCTCATCGTTATCCTGGGGCTTTTGGTCGGAGGGTTAATGGCAGCCATTCTTCTGCCTTTGTACCAACTCGTCACGATTTAAGGTATACTGTCTGAATGAAGAAAAACGGATTCACGTTGATCGAGCTGCTTGTGGTGATCGCGATTATAGGGATTTTGTCTTCTACCATTTTGGTTTCTTTGCAAGGAGCTCGGGGAAAAGCCAGGGACGCAAGGCGCCAGTTCGATATTCGCCAGGTAAGCACGGCTCTGGAGCTTGATTACTCTGACGACGAGGCATATTCGGTATACACGCCTAACGAATGGCAGGATGCCAAAATACCAAAAGACACGGGCGTGTATCTGGATGAAATACCCAAAGACCCGCTCGGTTCTTCGTACTTCTGGCTGAACAACAGCGGAGGAGCAACGCAGTGCGGAACCCAGAATTTCTGCGTGTACGCGAACCTGGAAAGCGGAGAAGTGTTCGCGGGAAGCGAGAGAGGAACCCGCAAGTTGGAAGCAGCTCCCACCCAGTGCCCCTGTTGGTAACTCATCTTGCCTTGACTTCATTTGAGGGTGTATACTAAAGGAATAGAAAATTATCCAAAGGTCGCATTTCATGCAACTTTCAGAAACTATGAAACATTCAAAAAAAGGATTCACCTTGATCGAGCTGCTTGTGGTTATAGCGGTTATAGGCATGTTGGCGTCCATTGTGCTGGTTGCGTTGGGTCCGGCTCGAGCGCGAGCGCGTGACGCCAAGCGCGTTTCAGACATCCGCCAGATTTCTACTGCCATGGAGTTGTGCTATGGCGACACGTCGTGCAACACCGTGAACGATTCCACGTTTCTTGCCATAGCGGCTGACGCGAACCAAAGATTGACCACCACTGTCGTCGGCACCTATATGCCGACTCTTCCCACGGAACCTGGAGGCGGAAGCGCAACATGCACAACAGCGGCCTCAACGGTTGAGAGCGCGGCGGGAGCTTACTGCGGCTATACATCTGCCGCGGGAGCCGAATACTGCGTGTACGCTCGACTTTCAGACGGCAGGGTGTTTGCTGCTTCAGAAAAAGGAAGCCAGTACATGACTATAATTCCCGCTTCCTTGGCAGCGTGCCCATAATGTAAAAACAACAAAGGTCGTTTATTTCCTTTAATAACAAACAAGAATCTTATGCAAAGACAAAAGGGTTTTATCCAGCCCCACCTTTTCTCAAAGAAAAGTGGAGCTGGATTTACCTTAATTGAGCTTTTAGTGGTCATTGCCATCATCGGTATTTTGGCAGGCATCGTGCTTGTATCCTTGGGTGGAGCGCGGGAGAACGCGAGAGACGCGAAGCGTGTTTCAGACATCCGCCAGATCTCAACTGCCATGGAGCTTTGCTATGACGCGGCAGCCTGCGGAGCAGGAGCCCAGCAGTATGTTTCCACTACCGGAGGAGCAGATGATGTGACTGCTATTGGAACGTTCATGCCCAACGTTCCCACCGATCCCACGAACGCGGCCCCCAACCAGTACACCTGGGTGGCGAACAACACGTTGAGCCCGGTGAACGATTACTGCGTGCACGCCCAGCTTGAAGAAGCTTCGGCAACGTCAGGAAACGTTGTCTATCAGGCAGCAGGTCCCGGCGGAGTGCGCGAGAGAGACGTGGCAGACACGTTTACTTTCACCCTGACCGACTGCGAGTAGCAGTACTGCAGACCGACAGAAACATGATACGATGAAGGAATGGTTTCCTTCATCGTATTTGTTTTTGGGCTCGTGGTGGGAAGTTTTCTCAATTCGGTCATATACCGCCTGGAACAGGGGGAGAGCGCGCTTAAGGGAAGGTCGTACTGCCCACACTGCAAGCACTCGCTTTCCTGGTATGACCTGATTCCCCTCTTGAGCTTTGTTCTCTTGAAAGGGAAATGCCGCTACTGCAAAGCACCTATTTCTTGGCAGTATCCTTTAGTAGAACTTGCTACCGGTATCCTCTTTGTCGCAACTTGGCCCGACCAAGTTATCCACAACTTGGCCGGGCCAAGTTTAATCTATCTTTGGGTTGTTGCGAGTTTGCTTATCGTCATCTTCGTCTACGACCTGAAGTATTACCTCATTCCAGACAAGGTTTTGTATCCCGCGCTCGCCCTCGTGTTGGCCTGGAGAGCACTTGAGTCATGGAATGCTGGGGCTTTTGATTTTTCCCTCGCGCTCGGCGCGGTTCCCGCCCTGTTCTTCCTGGCTCTTGTTCTTGCTTCAAAAGAAACGTGGATGGGCATGGGTGACGCAAAGCTCGTGCTGTTCATGGGCTTGTTCCTTGGCTGGCCCAATATATTGGTTGCTTTGTTCTTTGCGTTCCTCGCGGGAGCAGCGGTTGGCGTTTCCCTCATGCTTTTGAAAAAGAAACACCTGGGTTCCAAAGTGCCGTTCGGTCCCTTTTTAATAGCAGGAACGTTCCTTGCGCTGCTTGCTGGGGATTTCTTTGTGGACTGGTATCTTTCCCTTTTGGTATACTGAATGAATATGAAAAGCATTACTTCAACCCAACTTGGTTTGCTCATTGTGCTGGCTGCGGTCATTGGAGGAGTATATTATTTCGCGCAGCAGCGGCAGGAATCTCAAACCCAGGTTCAGGAGCAATCAGGAGAAGTGTTTAACATTGTGGGCGAGGTCAAAAGCGTTGGCAATCAAAGCTTTGTGGTCAGCCAAGGAGGTTTGGACTACACCATAAGCTTGGGAGTAGACACCCAGATGATTAAACTCACGTTGCCTCCCATTGGTGATGATTCCGGAGAAACAAGCTTTATTCCTGAAAAGAGGGTGATTACGATTTCCGACATTAAAGCACGGGACCAGGTATTCGTTCGTTCTTCTCACAGCGTGAAGCCTGGAGAAGAAATCGTAAACCCCTTAGAGGTACAAGTTCTTCCATGAGGTTCTCACTCATTGTTTTTGTATTTGCCATTTTTTTGCTTTTTGGGTTTACTTCAAACGCTACTGCTGGAGAATGTAAATATATTGGGGATTCCCCACCCATAGAAAATAGCAATGACTGCGATATTATAATTCTCTATACCGATCCAGGGGGAGCCGAGCTGGCTTCATGCAGATATAAAATAGTTACGAGTGGCACAAACCCCGGTGACCCTTCTACCTGGAATACTGATTGGACGAGTGGAATCTGCGCGGGGAGCTTCGCTACTATGACAAAAACCATTCAGATTCCAGAAAGTTTTTCTGCGGGTCTCTACGATGTTCATTGGTACGCGCAAGATAATTCAAACAATACCGCGCAAGGCCTTTTCGATACCTTCAAAGTTGTCACTGCTCCTACCGTAACCACGCAAGCCGCAACAGATATAATCGGTACCCAGGCAACCCTCAATGGTGACCTTACGAGCTTGGGCGGAGCAGCTAATGCTACGGTTTGGTTTGAATGGGGAACCACTGTTTCGTATGGCAACAGTACTACGCCTGTTACAAAAACCTCTACAGGTACTTTCAACGCTTCTATAACAAACCTTGTAGGCGGCACAACCTACCATTTCAGGGCAGTGGCGCAGAACTTTGGTACCGCGTACGGAGCAGATCAACAATTCACCACTCTTGATATCAACGCGCCGCGATTTCAGTCTTTCATCATCAACGGCGTTTCTTGTTCTGACTCTTCGTGCCCCGCGACAGTTACCGCAAGCACGTCCGTCGATATAACATGGAGCGCCGTGGATCCGGAAGGCTCTCCGATGACATATGAGATATGGCGAACGCAAGATCCCAACGATTGGGGGCTCGAACCCCATATAAGCAATGCGGCGTCTCCCTTTAGTGAGATACCGCCTGCGGGCACCTACTGGTACGGCGTCCACGCAACCGACAGCGCCGGGAACTGCATCACCGAAGATACGGATGGAACGAATCAGGGGCATTGTGGAGGCGTGGGTTCCGATTCCTACGATGACCCGCCTCTTGGCCCGAGAACATCGCGAGGCCCCATAAAAGTTATATTCGGAGACCAAGAGTTCCCCACGATTTCTAGCTTTGTGGTAAGTCCCCGTCCGCCTTCTTGGGTGAACAAAAATAGTCCCAATGTTAGTGTTTCCTGGACTGTTTCTGATAACGCAAGCTTAAAGGAAGTGACCATTTTGAGATGCGACAAATCCATAGTGAGCCAGTGCGCTCCGTCTGATTGGCAAAACATACGAACGATAGCAGCTCCGCCAGGCTCCACTAACTGGTCTGGTGCCCTGTCGCCCCAGGATACTCCTCCCGAAGGAAAGTCTTGGTATGGCATGCATGTATGGGATAACGCAGGGCATAAAACAGTAGAACCACCTCCAGGTCCTCTTGACGTTCAAATAGACAAAACGCCGCCCAATACTCCTACGCTTGGTACTCCTTTTGACCAGAGCACGGTGAATACCGAAAACCCAACCTTTACCTGGAATGCTGCATCCGATCCAGGGGGGAGCGGTGTTGCTTCCTATTATATCCAAGTGGACAACAACCAGAATTTCAACAACCCCGAGGTTAATCAGACTGGCGTAACTTCCACGCAGTATATATCAAGTCCGAACCTAACCCATGCAGGATACTATTGGCATGTGTCAGCAGAAAGGGACAACGCTGGGAATGAAAGCAGCGACTATTCTGGCA
>MHTR01000005.1:3576-24471 GCA_001823155.1 Candidatus Wildermuthbacteria bacterium RIFCSPHIGHO2_01_FULL_48_25 | reverse complement strand
GAGAACTACAGCTCTCTTGAAGGGTACCTTTTCCCAGACACCTACCACGTAGAGCAGGGTATGGAAACAAAAACCTTGGTTGAAGCCATGCAAAAGAACTTTGAAAAGAAAACAGCTGTTTTGGAACCGCAAATACAAAACAGTAAGAAATCCCTTGCAGACATTGTGACCATGGCTTCTCTTATAGAAAAGGAAGTGCAGACCTTAGAAGACAAAAAACTGGTTTCAGATATCCTTTGGAGAAGAATGCAGGCAGGCATTCCCTTGCAAGTTGACGCAACCATTGCCTACATCACGGGAAAGAAAACAACTGAGATCTCAAGGGAAGAAACCCAAATTGACTCTCCTTACAACACCTACAAGTACCGCGGGCTTCCCAAAGGCCCTATTGGAAACCCGGGCCTGGAGAGCATACAGGCAGCCCTAGAACCCCAGAACAATCCCAACTGGTATTATCTTTCAAAGCCAACAGGCGAAACCGTGTTCAGCAAGACCTTAGAAGAGCACAATATCGCCAAAGCCCTGTACTTGAAATAACCTTGACAGGTTTTGGCTGCTGGTATATCCTATTAGTACCGCAGACAGCGGGTTTCCGGAGGGAACACTGAGATTTGAACGAAGTGAAAATCGAAGTGCTACCAAAAGAGTAAACCCTGCCGAGGTGCAATCCTAAGCTTCGCTTAGGATGATACTTGTCTGCGGAAACGCAGTTTTGTTTTTTTAAAGCAAAAAAAAAACACCCTGACGTATGGAAGGGTTACAATATATTATATGCCTCAAACAAAAGCGCAAAAAACAAAAGTGCTGGAGAAACTCCAGAATAACCTTGAAACACAGAAGGGATTTTTCTTTATTGATTTCAAGGGAACGAACGTGAAGGATTTGTCTGCTTTGAGAAAGCAACTCAAGGAATCAAAAGCCCAGCTTCAGATAGCAAAGAAAACCCTTCTACAGAAAGCGTTGAAGGAAAAGGGAATTGAGATTGACGCGAAAAAGCTGGAAGGGGAAATCGCGGGAGTCTTCGCGAAAGAGGATTTTTTGGCTCCTCTCAAAGCCATTTTCTCCTTTGCCAAAAGCCACGAATCAATGAAGGTGTTGGAAGGATATTCAGACAACCAAATATTGACAGGGGACATGCTAAAGGAACTTTCCCTGCTTCCTGGCAAGCAGGAACTCTTGGGAAGGTTTGTCGGAACCGTGGCTGCCCCCCTTTCTGGTTTTGCCAACGTACTACAAGGGAACATTAAAGGTCTGATATATATATTAGTTCAAAAATCAAAAGCATAATCCTATGGCTGAAGAAACAAAAACAGAGGCACTGAGCGAAGTCGAAGTGCCCAAGAAGTTCAAAGCTTTGGTGGAGAGCGTGGAAAAGCTCACAGTCTTGGAGTTGGCTGAACTCGTGAAGGTCTTAGAAAAGAAGTTCGGAGTTTCGGCAGCAGCTCCTATGGCAGTGGCAGCAGCTCCCGCAGCAGGAGCTGAGGCAGTGGAAGAGAAAACTGCCTTCACGGTAGTCTTAGCCGGAGTAGGGGACAAGAAAATCGAAGTCATCAAGGTGGTGCGTGACGCAACCCAGAAAGGGCTCAAAGAAGCCAAAGATATGGTTGACGCCGCAGCAACCGCTCCCCAGGTAATAAAAGAAGGCATCAAGAAAGAAGAGGCAGAAGACCTCAAGAAGAAGTTTGAAGCGGCAGGCGCCAAAGTGGAGTTAAAATAAGAACCTGCCTGCTGGCAGAACCTTGTTTTGTGCTCAAAATAGTAGAGAACCGAGAAGTAAGAGTCCCAGGAAAAGGAGGATGAACGTAATCCTCCTTTTTCCTTGTTCAGAAAGTTTTGGAAAGGCCAAACCTCGGCTGAGCAGAGGTCGAACCTTGGGCTTAGTAACACGTTGTAAAAGGTTCGACCTCAACCAAAATTGAACCTTAGGGATCTTGGGCATCTTGAGAACCGGAACCGCGAAAGAGGGAAGTGCAACGCTTGGGATTTTGAGCTCCGGAATCTTGAACTTGGGGAGCGTGAACAAAGGGCCTTGCCGCACTTTCTTCAGTGTTATCTCCTCAATTAAAACGCTTACCAGAAGTCCTGGATTTTTGCTCAGTTCTTTTTCCTTGCTTTTGAAAAGACCTTGGAACTGCTTTTCCTCCATAAAGTAGGCAAGATCTTGGAACGTGTTCTGCCTAGAGAATTCTTCAAAGAGCTCGGGCGTGCAGAGCAGGAGCTTGTCTTCAGGAACAAGCTTTCCCGTTACAATATTTGAAAATACCTTGGCAACCCCTTGGCGGGCTCGTGCTTCTCCCAAATGCTCTTTAAAATCTGCGAGAGCTCCTTTTCTGCTCAAGAATAATTGTAAAGCTCCAGTTCTTGCGCCAGAAAACATTTGCGTGGTGCTGTCTTTGCGCCGCTTCAACGTCACCACACTCATATGAAGGTTTCCCAGCCAGTCAACATTCCCCATCTTAATCTCTTGCGATAGAAAATCGTTCGCTGTTTTTAAAGCGAGTTTGAAATCTCCCGAAGGTACATAACTCTCATATATCGTCCGCGCCAGTTTATCGAGCAAGCGCGCGTTTTGGGGGAGCGCGTTGTTCAATTCTCCCACAACCACCAAGGTGCCAAGCGTGTGGTCTTTCTTGCGTTCCCAATCAAAGGAGAATGCTTTTACGTACTGGTCTTTTCTTCCCTGCGGGTTGAAGTAGAACTCGAATATTTTCATCTCGATTATTGTATGATATAACAAAAACGTCCTGTTGTAACGGGCACTTGGCGCAGTGGTAGCGCGCTTCGTTCACATCGAAGAGGTCACAGGTTCGAACCCTGTAGTGCCCACAGGAGAAGTATATGAATCCCGTTAGAGGCCGCGGTCGCTGCATACTTTACGGAAATATGCTACCTATAATAAAGGATGTGTCTAAATGACGATAAGACCGCAATCACAGTCACGACCGCGACCTGCCTCTAACGGGATGAAATACACCACAGACAGAAAAAGCTTGGAAAAAGAAAGTGAAGTCGAGTTCTTTCGAGGTTCTGGTCCAGGAGGCCAGCGCAGGAATAAAGTGGAAACAGGAGTTCGATTGCGTCACGCCAGCGGCATTGTGGTGGAAGCGGTAGACAGTCGCTCCCAAGCACAAAACAAAGAAACAGCGTTCGTGCGACTCAAGGAACGCCTAGACGAACTCCAAAAACCAAAAAAACGCAGGAAGCCCACCAAAGTTCCAGCTCGCGCAAAACGAGTACGCCTCAAAGAAAAACGCGCCCTCTCTGAAAAAAAGCAACGGCGCAATCGCCCGGCAGTAGAACTCTAACCGCCGGGCTTTTCTTTTTCTGGTTTTCTGCTATGGTTTCCACAAGCACATTCACAATTGGGGGATGAAATGAACGTACTCGTGCTCGGTTCTGGTGGGGCTGGAAGACAAGACGCAATCTGCTGGGCGCTTCATAAGTCCATGGGGGTAGACGACAGACTATACGTCGCGCCCGGGAACCCAGGCACTGCGCGCTGGGCAACGAACTTGGAAGTCAACCCGCTTGATAACGTAGCGGTGTTGAAGCTTGTAAGGGATAGGGATTACGAAATCAATCTCGTAGTGGTGGGTCCTGAAGCCCCGCTCGAGAATGGCGTGGTTGACTATCTCAACGAACACGCACCCGATGTTCTCGTTTTCGGGCCCACGCAGGCTGCGGCACGACTCGAAACGAGTAAGCGCGAGGCCATTGAAATTATGGCTATTGCGAAGGTGCCACATCCGGCGTCCGAGTTCTTCGAAAACCCCGAGGCAGTGAAAACATATGTGGCGGCCCATCCTGGCAAAACGTTTGTAATCAAGGCAGATTACCTAGCACAGGGAAAGGGCGTGCACATCGGCGAAACTCCAGATAAGGCAAAGGAGGCTGCTGAACATATAAAGAAAGGAAATCTGCAGCGCTCTATTGTCGTGCAGGAATTCCTTACGGGAATAGAAGTAAGCGTATTCGGGTTTGTGGATCGTCGCAATGTTTCAAGACTCATAGCAGCTTGCGACTACAAGAAGTTGCATGGCAAGAATACCGGCGGCATGGGTGCGTATGCCCGGGCTTCTTTCTGGACCCGGCGGCTCGAAGCATATGTGCGCCAGTACATCATGCTGCCCATAGTCCGGGAAATGGAGGGGCGCGGAACTCCGTACTGCGGAGTCCTGTACGCAGGCCTCATGATACTTCCCGATGGTACGGTCAAGGTTCTGGAATTCAACTGCAGATTGGGAGACCCGGAAGCTCAAGTTATCCTTCCGCGTTTCAGGGGTAACTTTTTGCGAACCCTGGTGTCGTGCGCGAATGGTGACCTTCTCACGGTTCCTATGTCTTGGAAGCGAAGGGGCGTAACGGTTGGAGTGGTTATCGCGTCTGAAGGATATCCCGACGCTCCCAAGATCGACCGACTCATCGACGGTATTGAGGAAGCAGAGAAGCTGGGCTGCATAGTGTTCCACGGAGCAACCGAACGTACAAATGCGGGGATTGTCACAACCGGAGGAAGACCACTCACTGTAGTTGCGGATGCGCTCACAGTAGAACAAGCGCGAGAACTCGCGTACAAAGCTTGCTCAAAAATACAGCTCAAGGGCAAACAAACGATTGACAGTGTGGGGCTATAACCAAACGCCTTGGACAGTATGTCCAGGGCTTTTTTATTTCCCAAGTTTGAGGTTTTCCACTAGAATAGGGGAATGGCGAAAAACGCATTTGCATACTTGACGCAATGGTACGTGTTTTTGGCGCCTCGGGAAATTCTCAAGGGGTGGGCAAACATCCTTTGGTTCAACCTGGAGTACTTCTCAATATTCCCTCTTTTAAAAACGCTCTTTTCGCCTTGGAGGAGAAATATGTGGAGTTATGGCAAGGGGTTTAATATAGGAAGGTATATGGAGGTTTTGCTCGGCAACCTCATTTCCCGCATTCTGGGAGCCCTCATGCGCGTAACCATTATTGCGGCAGGATTGTTTAGCCAAGTCCTCTTGTTCGCACTCGGCCCATTTGTTCTTGCCCTGTGGTTTTCGTTTCCCGCAATTGTTTTTCTTTCTTTCCTGCAGGGTTTTCGCACCCTTCCCGCGCTTCAGGGATATTTACTTTTAGTAGCTTCGTTCTTCCTACTGCTTTGGCTTGTTCGGTTATTCTTGAGGAACTACGCAGCAACACAGCCAACGCCCAAAGCAAAAAACCTCGCGGAGTTTATACGAAAAACCCAAAAAGATTTACAGTTTGTGTGGGCGCGGCTGTTGTTAGATCCTAAAGAAATAGCATTGCGTTTCGAGCAGGGCGAAATCCTTGGCCCGGCCAAGGAAATCCTTGGTCGGGCCAAGGATGCAGAAGATGTGTTGGTTTTGGCGGCAAAGGAAGATATTACTTTTCAGAAAGTACTTATAGACCTTGGTACGAGTTCGAAAGACCTCGAGCAAGTTATTTCGTGGTTCCAGTTTTTAAAACGCCAGATAAAAAACCAGGCACAATGGTGGACCAAGCGGAACCTGCGACGCCAAGGCACCCTGGGACGGCAGTGGACGTCTGGCTTCAGCCCCTTGCTCGATGAATTTTCAAGCGATGTTACTCAACAGGTGCGGAGACAAGGATTCTTCCAACTAGTAGGGCACCAGCAGGAGATACGGGCTCTGGAACGCATTCTTGCCAAAGACCAAAACAACAACGCCTTGGTGATAGGCGAGCCTGGAATCGGAAGATGGGCCGTAGTTTCAGAGCTCGCACGGAGAAGCTTACTAGGAGAAACACTCCCTGAGCTGAACTACAAGCGCGTGGTGGAGCTCGACATTCCTGTTTTGCTCTCTCGCGTTTCAAGCTCGGGCCAACGCGAAGCCGTGCTCAGCCAGATATTCCAAGAGGTCATGAACGCGGGAAACATTATTCTGGTTATCGACGAGTTCCACAACTTTGTTGACTCCACGCGCCAGAGCCCCGGCAAGATAGACATTTCTGGCATTCTCACAAAATATCTTGCTTCTCCCAATTTCCCCATTGTGGCGCTCACCACCTTTGCCGGGCTTCACCAGGATATTGAGAAGAACCCTTCACTCCTTTCCTTGATGGATAAGGTGGAAATGGTGGAACTTTCCGAAGACGAGGCCCTGGAAGTATTGGAACATGCGGCTTTAGTATTTGAGCAAAAATACAAGAAGTTCATTTCATTCCAGGCGCTCCAAAGTATTGTCGCAATGTCACAAAAATACATCCAGGCGGTTCCCTTACCTAAAAAAGCCCTGGATCTGCTCGACGAAGCAATGGTATATATCTCGCAATCCAAGGAGCGGATACTCCTTCCTTCTCATGTTGCGAAAATATTGGAAGAAAAGACCCAAATACCCATTGGCGAAATAGAAACAGACGAAAAAGAGATCCTTTTGAACCTGGAGGACTATATACACAAGAAAATCATAAACCAGGAAGAAGCGGTGAAAGAGGTTTCGTCTGCTTTGAGAAGAGCGCGCTCAGAGATAAGCTCGCGCAAAGGCCCTATTGGAGGATTTTTGTTCCTGGGCCCCACCGGAGTGGGAAAGACAGAAACCGCAAAAGCCCTCGCATCCATTTACTTTGGCAAAGAAGAGCGCATGATACGGCTCGACATGTCTGAGTTCCAAAATATGGAAGACATTGAGCGGCTTTTGGGAACTCCAACCCAGGAAGGTCTGCTCACCACGCCCATACGGGAAAATCCATTCTCACTGCTATTGCTCGACGAGGTTGAAAAAGCCCACTCCAACATTTTGAATCTTTTCTTGCAGGTGCTGGATGAAGGCCATATCACAGACGGCATTGGAAGGAAAATAAGCTTCCAGCATACTATTATCATCGCAACCTCGAACGCCGGCTCCCAGCTCATTCTGCAAGCCATTAAAAACCAGGAGGATTTTGGAACACTCAAAAACACAATACGAGACCATTTGTTTGAGCAAGGAAACTTCAGGCCAGAGTTCTTGAACCGGTTCGACGCCATGGTTTTGTTCAAACCTTTAACCCAAGAACATCTTCTCGCGATTTCCCACCTGATGCTAAAAAAACTCCAGAAGAACCTCAAAGAAAAGGGTATCGACTTTGTTATCACCGAACCCTTGAAAGCAAAATTGGTGGAGCTTGGGTATGACCCGGTGTTTGGAGCGAGGCCCATGAGAAGAGCCATACAAGACAACGTGGAAAACGCTTTGGCAGTAGGATTGCTCAATGGAAAACTAAAACGCGGTGACAGGGTTGAAATTAATCCCGAAGGGTTTATAATACAACACATATGAGTCCAAACCCTAGAGACTACTTTAGGAACGGAGAGGTGTACGTTTGGAAAGAAACATTCGCGGTTGTGAAGGCAAAGCGGCCGCTTTCAGGTTCTTTTGCCATTGTGCATGACCGGAAAGAAACCAACGAGATCACCGCGATCATCGACCAGGCAAAACTGGAACAACACAAAGAAAACATCATTGAGTATGATGGCGACTGGAAAATCATCACCTTTGACATGATCCTTCCCTTAGACATGGTTGGCTGGCTGGCAGAGCTTGCAGACGAGTTCGCTGAAGAGGGAATAAGCATACTCATTCTTTCCACGTTCTCCACCGACCACGTGTTAATTCAGGATTACGACCTTGCGAAAGCAATGAAGAAACTCGAGTCTCTCGGCTGCAGAGTGCAAGAACGCTAAGAATAAGTCTCACCTAGTGTGTGGATTATATAGAGCGCCCCTAAGAGGGCGCCTTCTATTTAAACTAAGCTAAGCTTAGTTATCCACACCTAAGCTCTGCTTAGTTTAAGACTCACTTAGTGGGGAAAACCTGTGGATAACTGCTTAGAATAGAGCTAAATAAGGAGGGACCTAAAAGTGGTTGACTAAGGGGCTTGGTGGGGCTATTGTGAAATCAAGTGGAAAATTGTGGAAAAAGGTGGGGATAACTCGCCAAAACTGTGGATAACTCAAAATGTTCATAGGCGAATATACATACTCAATAGACGAGAAGAAGCGCTTGGCAGTACCTCTCAAGTTCAGAGAGCTTTTAGGAAAGAAAGCGGTCATAACCAGAGGATTGGATCAGTGCTTGTTCTTGTACCCCATGAAGGAATGGGAAGTGCTTGCTGGGAAAATAAGTAAACTGCCTTTAGCCCAGGCAGACGCAAGGGGATTTGGCAGATTGATGTTAACCGGCGCCATGGAAGTAACCTTTGATAATTTGGGAAGGATCATTGTTCCTGATTTTTTAAAAACATACGCATCTCTGGGAAAAAAAGTAGTGGTTGCGGGGTTATACAATCGCGTGGAGGTGTGGGACGAAAAAAAGTGGAGCGACTATAAACAGAAAGCAGAAACCGAAGCAGGTGACATAGCGGAGCGATTGAAAGAGTTGGACCTTTAAAAACAAAACAATGCATACCCCCGTTCTCAAAGAAGAAGTTCTGAAGTATCTGAACCCCCAGCCAAACGAACATATTGTTGACGCGACCCTAGGATTCGGAGGGCACACAAAAGCGATTCTTGAGAAAACAGGGCCCAAAGGGAGAGTGCTGGGAATTGAGTGGGATAGGGAAGTGCTCGAAGCCGCGAAAGCAGGCATGGGCAAAGAAGAGCTCGCGAGAGCAACCCTGGTCAACGACACGTACCGAAACCTTGAGGATATTGTGAAGCGAGAAAAGTTTCCCAAGGTGTCTGGCATACTACTTGACCTGGGCATGTCATCCTGGCACCTCGAAGAAAGCAAGCGGGGATTCTCCTTTCAAAAGAACGATATCCTTGACATGCGCTACAACCTTGACCACAGCCTGGATGCCAAAAAAATACTGAACTTCTGGTCACGCTTCGACATCGAAGCGGTGCTGAAAGAACTGGGAGAAGAGCAGTTCGCGAGAGACATCGCAAAAGCAATCGTGGAGGCGAGAAAAGAAAAACCGATCATCAGAACAGGGCAGTTGGTAGAAATCGTGGAGCAAGCAACCCCCAGCTGGTACCACAAAAAAAGAATACATCCAGCAACCAAGACGTTCCAGGCCCTGCGTATGGCGGTGAACAGCGAGCTCGAAAACATCAAAGCAGTTCTTCCACAAGCGGTATCAGTCTTGGCAGAAGGAGGAAGGCTGGCAGTCATATCCTTTCACTCCCTGGAAGACAGGATTATCAAGAACTTTTTCAGGGAAAACCCGGAACTTACCATTATTACCAAAAAACCAATAACCGCAAGCTTCAAAGAGCAAAAGGAAAACCCAAGAGCACGGTCTGCAAAGCTGAGGGTGGCAGTCAAGCAAGCAAAATCACATGCAACAGAAACAGTTTAAAACCAAACGAGTAGCAGTAGTGGGAGTAGTAACGCTCCTGTCGTTGCTGTCTTTGTACGTATTCCAAGTCAACTCTTTGACAACCTTAGCCTATTTCGCCAAGAACCAGGAAACAAAGCTCACGAAAATAGCCGAAGAATCAACGGGCTTGGAAACCCTGCACCGAGCGCACTTTGGCGTAGTTTCCTTGGAACAACTTGCAAAAAACCTCAGGTTTGAGAAAATTGCGAAAGTGACCTACATCCACATTCTGACTGGATCGGTTGCCCAGAATCAGTAGGAATAACCCCACATGAGGAATCACTGGCGCGCGTACCTAACTCTTTTTGTATTAATTGCGTTGGGCTTCTCTATTGGAGCCCGGCTTTTGTTTTTACAGGTCTTGAACGCGGGTTTCTACAAAGCCCTGGCCCAAGGCCAGCAGGGAGCAAGCATGGTTGAGAAAGGGGAGCGGGGGAAGATATTCGCCCGGGACAAGACCGGAAACTTGGTTTTGCTGGCTGCCAACCAAAAGGTTCCCTATGCCTTCCTTTCGCCAGCCGAGATCCTTTCTGAAAACGAAGAACAGGTAGCAACGCTCCTTTCTCCCTTACTCACTATTGACCAGAACGTCATTCTCCAAAAAACAAAGAACAAGGAGAGTTTTTTTGAAGTGCTCAAGAAGAAAATGACAGAGGAAGAGGCAAAAGCAATGGAAGCGTTAACCCTTGAGGGCGCGCATATTGGCTGGGAAATTTCACGAGTCTACCCCCAGGGTTCGTTTGCTTCACACCTTTTGGGGTTCGTAAACCATGAGGGCAAAGGCCAGTATGGAGTGGAAGGATTCTTTGATGAGGTGCTCGCGGGAAAAGAAGGGGTGAGAAGGAATATCCTGAATCCAGCTTCCTACTTTTTGGGAGCAGGGGAGAGCAGCGCCGAGAATGGGAAGAACATCATTCTCACCATTGACTACAACATCCAGTCTTTGGCTGAAGCTCTGCTCAAACGGGCACAAGAAAACCTGGGCGCGAAAGAAGGCACTATCATTGTTATCAACCCCAGAACCGGGAAAATCCTGGCTCTCGCCAACACGCCCAGCTTCAACCCCAACGAGTACGCAAAGGAAAAACTGGAAACATTTCCCAACGCGGCAGTCGAAAAGATTTACGAGCCAGGTTCGGTGTTCAAAGCGATCACCATGGCTTCTGCATTGGAAGAACACGCGGTTGAACCCACCACCACGTATGTGGATGAAGGCATACTGCGCATTGGCGGGTACAAAATACTGAACTACGACAACAGGGTGTGGGGTGAACGCACCATGCGGGAAGTTCTAGAGTTTTCCATTAACACGGGAGCGGTGTTTGCCGCGACAGAACTCGGCCACAGCATATTCATGAAATTTCTAGATAAGTTCGGCATTTTCGAGAAGACGAACGTAAGCTTGCCGGGAGAAGTTGCCTCACAGAACCGCGAGCTGCGCCAAGGGTACAACATCACGCTCGCGACAGCTTCATTCGGCCAAGGCATTGAAATGACTCCCATGCAGTTGGTACGCGCCTATTCCGCGCTTGCCAACAAAGGAAGGCTTGTTACCCCCTTCATTATCGAAGGAGAAACTCCTGAGCTTTCTCAACCCATTCTTTCTCCGCAAACCGTCTTAGATATTACTTCCATGCTTGTTTCAGTGACAGAGGAAGGATTCGGGAAAGCAGCCCGTGTTCCAGGATACGCGATTGCGGGAAAGACTGGGACCGCGCAAGTATCCTGGTCTGCATTAGGCGTTCAGAAAGCAGGGTATTCAGATCAGACCGTGCAGTCATTCATAGGGTATGCTCCTGCCTACAACCCCCAGATGCTCGTGTTGGTGAAACTTACGAATCCAAAAACTAAAACCGCGGAATATTCGGCAGTTCCCTTGTTCAAGGAAATCATGAAGTACTCGTTAGATTACCTTGAAATTCCTCCGGACACAGAACAATAATGGTGGCCCCAAGGGGATTTGAACCCCTGATCTCTTGGATGAGAACCAAGTGTCCTTGGCCACTAGACGATGGGGCCAGCTGCCCCTTTATACCATGGTATTGACTTTTCGGCTATATGTAAGTACTCTACAGCCAGAGAGTGGCGAATTGCGCTCGTCGCGATGATGAGCAGATAGGCTTGTGCATCAAGCCTCGCACGATTCCTGCCCTGGGGCGCGTGACCGCATAACCAACGCAGTGACTCTGCAGCACACACAATCCCTCGCCACTCTCTCTATCTCAGGCCCTCGGCAGTTCCAATGCTGCTCTGCTGGGGGCGTTTTCTTTTCTTGACAAGACTGCGTAAGTTCGTATGATGAAAATGAGTCTGGGCGGGGATGTCATTGCAGCTACTCGCACAACCAGTGCGTGCGGTTGCTCTGACTATATACCGCATAAAGGTCGGGGGTTCGGGCAGCTTCGTCCCCCGGAAAAACGAGGTAACTCAAACTCCTTGTCGACCAAAAGCATTCGAGCAATTGGATGCACCCAGACTCCTAAACTTGACATCTCGCTGCAGCCCGCAGCGGGGTGATCCAGACCGGCCCAGGTGACAATCCGTCGCCTGGGCCACTTATTTTTTATTACACTTTTCTGATACAATAGCCGAATGGGACATAGAGTAATAGACCCCCGGGGTCTATTATATTATACTACAGATATACTATGCGGAGAAAAATTCAATTCGAACAAGGAAAGCTCTATCATCTCTGTAATAAAAGTAATGATGGAAATACTATCTTCTTCGAAAAGCGCGATTATGCGCGTATGCTTTTCTTTATGCTCTTCTATCAATTTTCTACCCCCTTTCTGAATATTGGACGTTCCATATCATACTTCACAAAACACTCGCGGTTTAACATTCGTTCGAAACGAATGGAAGAGATATATCCACACCGACAAGTTCAATTAGTTGCATTTGCAATTATGCCTAACCATTTCCACATCCTTGCACAAGAAAAAGAAGAGAAAGGGATTGCCAAATATCTTATGCGTCTCCAAGGAGGTTACGCAAAATATATAAATACAAGGCGCAAGCAAAGTGGCCATGTTTTCCAGGGGAATTTCCGTGCAGTTGCGGTAAAGACAGACCCGCAATTACTCTATCTATCCGCATACATCCATCGTAACCCTCGCGATCTTAGTGAGTGGAGAGGTAAAGAAATTCGTTATCCCTGGTCAAGCTATCAAGATTTTGCGCAAAAGAACAGGTGGGAACAACTTCTCGTACCCACAGTTGTACTTAATCAATTTTCCACGCCACACTCATACAAGGAATTTGTAGAAGCGAGTAGTGCAAAACTTAAGAAAAAGAAGGTTGATATTAGAGATCTTATTCTTGAATAGTTGAATAATAGACCCCCGGGGTCTACGGGGTCTATTATTTCAGCGGGTTCACGCGCTGCTTCGCTGGGGGCGCTTACTTTTATCGCGGAGTATTGACAAAAGATTAAGACCTTGCTACTAGGAAATTACCTCTGAAGTGGGATGCGAGGATGGGCCTAGGCCTCATGGGAGGGATAAGAGGGAACTGACGAGTTCCCAAAAAGCGCGCCTACGGAGCAGCGACCTTATCCAGCAAGATGCGGCAACATCCGACGAGCCGCTGATGCAGCAGAATGAGGCTGCTTGAAGTCAAATCATCATTCCACTTCAGGGGTGCGTTCTTTATTCAAGCCCGCCCCATCCGCGGGACGGCCCGAGAGCAACTGCTCTCTGGCCGTCTTTTTTTTCTTGCTCTGAACGAACTCGAAGGGTACAATATATCGAATGGATACCCTGCAGCACAATTGGCATTTGCTTTCGTTTGAAGGAGTAGCCAGTATTCTCGAAACGGATGTTGAACTAGGGCTTACTGAAGACAAGATAAAAGAACGGAGAAAACTGTTCGGAAGAAACCTTCTTCCGCAGGAAAAAACCCCTTCCCGGTTTTTGGTATTCTTCAGCCAACTCAAGAGCCCGCTCATTCTTATTCTGATCGGAGCGGGCGTAATCACGTTGTTCCTCAAGGACTTCACAGACAGCATTGTTATCTGGGGAGCCGTGCTTTTGAATTCGCTTTTGGGGTACTTTCAAGAATACCGCGCAACCAAGGCCTTGGCAGAGCTCAAAAAAGCGCTCAAGATATCCGCGATTGTTCTGCGAAACGGAAGCGCCAAAGAAATACCACAAGAAGACATTGTGCCAGGAGACATACTCCTGCTCCAGGCAGGTGACCGGGTTGCGGCAGACAGCCGTATTGTGCAGGCGTGGAACTTGAAAATACAGGAGGCGCAGTTAACAGGGGAGTGGCTGGCTTCTGAAAAGACCAACGCCATACTCAAAGGCGACATTCCTTTGGGAGATAGAGAGAATATGGCCTTTACAGGCAGCGTGGTGGAAGAGGGGAAAGGAAAAGCAATTGTCACCTCAACAGGCAAGCACACGGAGCTAGGCAAAATAGCTTCGCTCTTAAAGGAAATAAAAGGGGAGGAAACGCCTTACCAGCTGCGCCTCAATAAATTCGCGCGGTTCATTGGCATTTTATTCGGGCTCATTGCCTTGCTCCTCTTTTTGGAAGGTCTTGTCGCGGGAAAAGAGTTCCAGGAAATATTCGCGGTTGCGGTAGCGGTTGCCGTTGCCTCAGTGCCTGAAGGCCTTCCCATTGCCATTACCGCGGTTTTGGCCATTGGTATGACGCGCATGCTGCGCAGAAAAGGGCTTATCCGCAACCTGGCTTCCACGGAAACCCTGGGCAGCACCTCAATAATCGCCACAGACAAAACCCTTACCTTAACAGAAGGGAAAATGGAGGTTGAGGAAATATTCTCGCTCAATATAGAAAACAGGCAACGGGTTCTTACCATTGCGGCTCTGGCGAACGACGCGTTCGTTGAAAACCCTGAGGCAATGTTCGAGCAATGGATTATCCGGGGAAAACCAACCGATAAAGCACTCTTGGTAGCTGCCAGAGAAGCCGGCATTTCAAAAGCCGAGCTTCAAAAAGAATTCCCGTTGCTTGAAAAGATATCATTTGAATCAGCAACCCAGTACCAGGCAGCCATTCACCAGGTCAAAGGTGACATTATCGCGTTTGTTTCAGGCTCTCCTGAAAAACTCTTGAGTATGGCTTCTCTTAAAGACAAACTGGCTGTGGAGGAGAAGCTGAAAGAGCTCACCGAAAAGGGCTTGCGCGTCTTGGCTTTGGGCGAGAAAGTACTTCCGTTCAAGAAGTTCCCAACCTCAGACCACGTGGAACTCCAGCTGCGCGATATTGAGTTCGCGGGCCTCATTGCTTTGAAAGACCCTCTCAGAAAAGGCGTGAAAGAAGCCATTGCGAAAGCAAGGGAGGCAGGCATTGAAACCATTATGGTGACCGGAGACCACGCAAGAACCGCGAGCGCGGTGGCAAGAGAAGTTGGCATTGATGGGGACCCTTCGTCTACCATTGAAGGCAAAGAGCTGGAAAAACTGTCTGACCAGGATTTAGACGCCGCGCTTCCTCATTTGAAAGTGTATGCCAGGGTTGAGCCAAAGCACAAACTCCGCATTATTGAGGCCTGGCAGAGAAGGGGACAGGTTATTGCCATGACCGGAGACGGAGTGAACGACGCTCCTGCTCTGAAAAAAGCGGATATTGGCATTGCTTTGGGCTCTGGCACTGAAGTGGCAAAAGAAACAGGTGACTTGGTGCTCTTGGGAGATAGCTTCTCAATCATTCCTTTGGCTATTGAGGAGGGAAGGGTTATTGTGGACAACATCCGGAAAATCATAACGTATATGTTAACGGGGAGCTTTACGGAAATCATCCTCATTGGTTCATCCATTCTTTTGGGCCTTCCCATTCCTATCACTGCTTCCCAAATTCTGTGGGTGAACTTCGTGGAAGACGGATTGCCTGGCATTGCCTTAACATTCGAAAAAGGAGAAAAAGGCGTGATGAAGCGAAGGCCCGAAGGAAAGAACATCGCCCTGCTCACGCTTCCCATGAAACTCATTATATTCGTGGTTGGTATTTCTACCGACATTGTACTCCTGGGGCTGTTTTTGTATCTCTTGCACTTCACCACATATTCCATAGAACACATCAGAACCATTATCTTCGTGGGGCTTGCCTTGAACTCGCTTTTATACGTGTTCTCATGCAAAAACCTCAAAACGAACATTTGGCATTACAACATATTTTCCAACCCTTACTTAGTAGGAGCTGTGCTTATTGGGTTTATCGTCTTACTCTTGCCCCTATACCTTTCTCCTTTGCAAGCCTTGTTCCACACCCAGCCTTTGCTCATGATTGACTGGGCAGTGGTATTTACCTTTGCATTTTTCAATATCCTCCTCATCGAGCTCGTGAAGTGGATATTCATTCGAAAGAACAGCCAAGGGTAACTGCTTGACACGTGCCCTTGCCTCTTCCATAATTGATTGAAGAGAGGGCGTTCTTCTCTGAGTAGGCGAAACGAGGTGTCCTCATGTCCAGCACCAGTCCTCCGACCAAGACCGGCACCCAGCATGACGCAACGACGAAGCAGAAGACCGCAGCGTCACGGACGACCACTGGCGGCACGACCAGGCACCACACCACGACGATGGCGCCGACTCGCGACCACCCGGCCCACCCCACGACCTAGTCGATGGACGTGGGTACAAGCTCAGCTGAAGCTGAGCACCCGCTCCTGCGCGATACCACCCCCTCGCGCAGGAGCACTTATTTTTTCTGGGGTAATTATGGTATAGTGCGTTAATGGAAACTTACGCACTTCTAGCAATCATAGCCGTACTTTCTTTGGGGATATTCGTTCTTTTGCTCCAAAGAAAAGGAGGGACCAAAGACTCCTCCATTTTATTACTGCAAAACCAAATTCAAGATTTAAATCGGAGTATTGATGAGAAACTTGGAGATTCCTCCAAGATGTTCCAGCGCCAGTATGTGGAAAGCGTGAAGGTTATTAAAGATATTACAGAACGTTTGACAAAACTCGACCAGACAAACAGCCAAGTTCTCAATTTTTCTGAACAGCTCAAAAACCTGCAGGATATTCTGCAGAATCCAAAGCAAAGGGGAATACTGGGAGAATACTATCTTGAAACAGTGCTCAAGAACGTCTTGCCGCCCAAAAGCTACCAAATGCAGTACGGGTTCAAGGACGGAAGCATTGTAGACGCGGTCATCATCGTTCAAAAAAAACTCATTCCTGTTGACTCAAAGTTCTCTTTGGAAAACTACAATCGCATTCTTCAGACAAGGAATCCTGAAGAGAAAGCGAACTTTGAGAAACTCTTTCGCCAAGATCTCAAAAACAGAATTGACGAGACCGCAAAGTACGTAAAACCCAGAGAGGGGACTATGGACTTTGCGTTTATGTTCATACCTTCTGAAGCCGTGTTTTATGACTTGTTGGTGAACAAAGTGGGAGCTATTGAAGCCAAAGACCTTATTGAGTACGCTTTCAAAGAAAAACACGTTATTATTGTTTCCCCAACTTCGTTCCTTGCATACCTTCAAACCGTATTACAGGGTTTGAGAGCTTTGCAAATCGAGGAATCCGCAAAGGAGATACGCGAAAGAGTAGAAGACTTGGGAAGGCATATTTGGAGCTATGAGACGTATATGAAAAAGCTGGGAGGGCATTTGGGCACAACCGTGAATAGCTACAACACGGCTTACAAAGAACTTGGCAAGATAGACAAAGACGTTCTGCGCATCACCGAGAAAACAAGGAAAACAGCAATGGAACCCTTAGAACTCGAAAAACCCGCAGTAGAGCTGGAAGAAGAATAGGCCTCGCCTAGTTATCCGCATCCAGGCTAAGCCTAGTTGGTTGACGAACCCCCTGTTCGTATGGTACCTGGATAACAGGAGGAAAACATGCAGGAAACTAGCGCAGAAACCGAGCTAGTCCGGGAAACTCTGGTAGAGTTAGGCGCAACCCTCCGTACCTTGGGATACAATTGCCCAATTTCTGTTAATGGTTCGGGAGTAATCCACGCCTCCATTACCTTCAAGCAAACTCCTGACCCGAAAGTCATTAATGAGCTACATAGTGCGATTGCACCGCTCACCAAAGGAACAGATCTCCATGTCTCCATAACTGGGCAGGGCCCGAACGGCTACTCCTGTCAAGTCAAAGCCTAAGCACAAAAGGCACGCCCGCAAAGCGGACACGGCCTCTTTTTTTATTTGAACTAAACTCGGTTTAGTTTGGGTTTGACAGATACCATAAGTACGCGGTATGGTTTTATATCGTACTTTGACAATACAATCATTTCCTAAAGAGTGAGTTGCGCATAAGGTGTACGCACCTTGTGCCCAGCTCATCTCTTATGGGAGATGAAAGGTTCAAGAGGACGCTACGGCGTCAAGATGGGAGAAATTACAATGTGCCCAAGCTTCCAACCAGAAGAGTTAATGGCCAGCCTTCCCAAATCAGAACAGGTCAACCTTATTATGGAGGCCCTGGGAAAATATTGGGAAGAGGGAGACAGGTTCTGGCTTCTTGAGGCGCTCAAACGGATTTTGAAAGATGACCAGATAGAGTTGCGAAAACAACTCATGATCTTCTACGCAAACCAGGAGTGCATGTCGTTTGTAGAAACACAAGAGAAGCCAGTCTCCGACGCATTTAAGCGTGCCCTGCTCAAAGAAATTTTGCAGGGATGGGACTGGCAGGGCATGAAAAAGAATGACGACGCAGAGAAATGCTTCCTATTTTTTTGCCAAAATCTGCATCACGACACGCTTCGCGATGAAATGATCCAGACGCTGCGGGAGCACATCAGTTCCCGAAACCCCGGTCATAAGTTCTATGAGGAAAGTAAACCACGGGATAAGTGGCACTTCTCCGATCTCGACGAATGGATCCTCCACGCCCACGTCCCAGACGATATTCTGGAGGTTTTACTCCATGCAAGAGTTCGTTTGGGAGGCGGAGTAAATCTTCGAGCGGAAATGGAGTTTTTTGAATCTCTCGGACCTAACCTCCAACACTACCTTGGTCCTGCTGGCCCAATGTCGCTCGTCCAGGAAACAATCGCGAGAATTCGTGAAACATTCGAACTTCTCAGTCATATAGGAGATCCTATCGCACCAGAAGAACTTACTGGAAAACCAAATTCAGAAGCGTTCTTGACGCCGGAAGACAAGGTATACTGGAGGTGGGACGCACCCGGCCTAGTTAAGGTAAGGATTGAATTTGGAGGTATGGCAAATCTCGAGGCAGTCGCAAAGCTACAGGAACTGAGCGCAGAGGTTGTGCGCAAATCCGGCCTTCCAATTCAAGTCATGGTTGAAGCAAGGAAATCTATTAAATCCAGTTAGGGATTTCTAAAAGAATCAAGAGGCACGCCCGCGTAGCGAACACGGCCTCTTTTTATTTCCTCCTTAGCCTGGCTAAGGAATATTGACTTTTGGAGGAGTTTCCCATACACTAGGGAAGTATGGCACAATTCGCGGTAATCAAAACCGGGGGGAAACAATACATTGTGACCCCTGGGCAAAAACTGAAGATAGAAAAACTTCCCCAAGAAGACGGGAAGGAAGTTTTGTTTGAGGAAGTATTGCTTGTAGAAGGGGAAAAAGACCTTCAGCTCGGAACTCCTTTTGTAAAAGGTGTGAGCGTAAAAGGAAAAGTGTTGAGACAAGGAAAAAGAAAGAAATTGGTGGTGTTCAAATTCAAAAACAAGTCAAACGAGCAGAAAAAAAAGAAAGGGCACCGGCAGCTCTTTACCGAAGTAGAGATCACCTCGATCTCTTAGCGGCGCGAGGCAAAGGCCTGGCGCAAGGTTTCTTCATCTGCGTACTCAAGTTCACTCCCAATGGGAAGACCTCTTCCCAAGTGTTTGGTTTCCACGCCCAAGGGCTGCAGCACACGTTCAAGATAGAGAGCCGTGGTTTCACCCTCTGTGGTAAGATTTGTCGCAAGTATCACTTCTTTTGGTTTCTGGTTCTGTATTCGCTGCTTTAACTCCTCCACGCGAATACCCTGCAGTTCTTCTTTTCTCAACTGGCCCACGTTCCCTCCTAAAATGAAGTAGAGGCCATTATAGCTTTTAGTCTTTTCCAGAGCTGCTAAATCGCTCTCTTTTTCCACCACACACAAAAGAGTGTTGTCGCGTGAGTTGTCTTTGCAAATGCCGCACAAGCCCTCACCGTCATCTTTTAAGTCAAAGGGGTTGAAACACCACTTGCAAAGCTGTATTGATTGGCGCAATTGCCGCACTGCTTGTACAAACTCATCAACTTCAGAAGAGGGGAGTTTGAGTAAATAAAAAACGAGGCGCGAAGCAGTGCGCGGGCCAATCGTGGGGAACCTGGAAAAAAGCTCAATGAGCTTTTGTATTGAGGAAGGGTACATGGTTAAAAGTCAATGCTCTCGCCTGTGGCATATTCCTGGGAACCTTGCTGGTCTTGTGCCAAGTCGCTAAAGCTCACGGTTTTTTCGTTGAAGAACAGCTTTATCGAGCCAACCGGGCCGTTGCGATGCTTTGCGATGATGATTTCCGCAACGTTCTTTGCTGCCCCCTCTGGGTTGTACCGGTCTTCGCGGTAAATGAACAGAACCACGTCTGCGTCCTGCTCCAAAGAGCCTGACTGGCGAAGGTCAGACAATCTGGGCCGTTGAGGAGAACGCTGTTCCACAGCCCTTGAAAGCTGTGACAACGCAACGACTGGAACATTAAGTTCTCTCGCAAGACCCTTTAGGGCGCGGGAGATCTCGGTTGTCTGCTGCACTTCGGAAACCTGCATATTTCTAGGTTCGATCAACTGAAGGTAGTCAATGATGATCAATCCCAGGCCTTTGTTTGCCTGTAATCTTCTTGCCATGGCCCGCATTTGCAAAATGTTCTGGGAAGAGGTGTCATCTATGAAAATAGGGGCTTCGGCAAGCACGCCCAGGGCCTGCTGTATTTTGGTAAAGTCATTCTCCGCGCCTTCTGAAGACAGTCTACCTGTTCTCAACCTCCACAAGTCAACTCCTGCTTGGGCGGCAATCAAGCGGTCTACCACCTGATCGCGTGACATTTCCAAGGAAAAAATGGCAACAGGGATTTTGTCCTGTACTGCCACCCTTCTTGCAATATCTGCTGCCAACGCGCTCTTTCCCAAACTTGGCCGAGCTGCCACAAAGATAAGGTCTGAATTCTGGAATCCCGAAAGAATGTTATCTAAATCCTTGAACCCCGTGGGAACGCCTCGCGTGGTCCGCTCGTGGCGAGAAAGTTTCTCAATGCGGTCAAACGCTTCTTCCAGTGTGTCTTTTACTCGTATGAAGTTGCGGGAAAATGACTTTTGCGCGATGGCAAATATCTTTGACTCTGCCTGGTCTAAAATAACATCAGTATCCTCGTCTTCGTTGAACCCCATGACGCCAATGTCGTGGGAAACCGAGATGAGGTCACGCAGAATGCGCTTTTTCTGCACAATTTTCGCGTAGCTCAGTACATGGGAAGCAGTGGGAACCGAGTTAATGAGCTCGGTTAAGTAGCTGTTGCCGCCAACATCATCGAGTTGGCCCTTTTCCCTCATCCTGCCAGACAACGAAAGCATGTCTATAGGTTCACCTCTCTCAAAAAGCTCTTGCACCGCCTCATAAATAGTCTGATGGTCTCTGCGGTA
>MHTR01000005.1:0-3569 GCA_001823155.1 Candidatus Wildermuthbacteria bacterium RIFCSPHIGHO2_01_FULL_48_25 | reverse complement strand
CACCGCCTCATAAATAGTCTGATGGTCTCTGCGGTAAAAATCCCGTGGCTCCAGAAAGTCAACCACCTTCACAATGGCGTCTTTGTCGAGCATTAAACTTCCCAATAAAGACATTTCTGCCTCCAACGATTGCGGAGGAAGTTTATCTGGAAGAGTGAATTTTTCGGTCGTAACCCCGTTTGCCATGATAAACCATGATAGCCCAGGCCAAGGAGGTTGGCAAGAAAAGAAAACGGGGCTCCACTTCTTACGAAGCAAAGCCCCTGTTGCGTTAATTCCGCGCCATCCAGTTATTGAGACAGATCGAGCCTCTCTGCCTTGAGTTTCAAGTCTCCGATCTGTTTCTTTGCAGCGGCGTTCGCTTTGAGTCTGATGTGCGCAATCACCGTGATTGTCTCGTTCGCTCCGACGCGGATACGAAACTCTGACGGAAAGGTGTTGCGACTCAGAGACTCATCGGTCAAGCCGAGGCTTTCCCAGGTGATGGTTATGATGTTTGAGTCGCCACTGTAACCGCTGCTGTACGTCGCAGGACGATAGAGCTCCGGTATCGACCCCCGGAGATCATACCCCAGAGGTGAAATATTCGAGATTTCGTACGTCACCGAGAGCTCTTGCCCCGGCCACAGCGCCAATCCCGAGACCTCTCCTGTCTCCTCGATTACTTCGGTCTTGAACGGTACATTCGAGGTGAAGTTCGTCACGAGCCAACCAACCGGCTCTTCGCGCGCGGTTATGTTGACTTTTACGTTGTCTCCCTGGGAAACGGGCAGGCCGGTCGAGACTTCCTGGATGGCTAGGTTCGCCGACGCCTTGCCGCCGCAACCAATGAGCATGACGAGGACCAATGCCAATGGCAGAAGCATACTGAGTTTTCGCACAGTTTTCCTCCCTTTATCCCCGTGGACACAAAAATGGACTAGAACAATACTGACAGCATTAAAGCAAAAACAAAGGCATTTGTCAAATAAGATACTTACCTTCTCTTCAGCCGCGGGCCGCTTGCTGTGTCTTCAACAATCCAGCCCTTTTGCTCAATGCGTTTCCGTACCTCATCAGCCTCTTTCCACGCTTTGTTTTTGCGATGCTTCTCTCTGGCTTCCACGAGCTTTTTCACTTCTTCAGAAACCCCCCGATGGTTTTTCTTTCCCCAGAAAATGAGACCAAATACCTCGTCTGCCGCTTTTAGGAACGCGAGTATCTCTCTCACGTCTTTTTGGCTCAAGAGGTTCTGTTCAAGGAAAGGATTGGCTTTGCGCGCCAGTTCAAACACAACTGCCACTGCTTTTGAAGTGTTGAAGTCATCTTCCAGGGCCTTTTCAAACTGCACTTCAAAACGAGCCACGTTTACTTTTGAAGCTTTCCGGGAAAACTTTTTTGCCTGCAGTTTTGAAACAAACTCATCTATTCTTGAAAGCTCCTGGCTCACTTGCTCCATGCTCTTTTCCGAATAATCAATAGGGGAGCGATACAGGGTTTTTAACACCAAGAGCCGCAGAGCTCTCGCGGAATGCTTTTTCAAGAAATCGCGAATGGTAATGAAGTTGCCCAGGGATTTTGCCATTTTTTCGCCCTTCACCGTGAGAAAGCCCGTGTGCATCCAAAACTTTGCCAAAGGATGCTTTCCAGAAATTGCTTCCATTTGGGATATTTCAGCATCATGGTGAGGAAAGATAAGATCCCGTGCTCCTCCATGAATGTCATACTGCTGGCCAAAAAAGGTTTCGGTAATGGCGGTGTCTTCAATGTGCCAGCCAGGCCTGCCCTCGCCCCAGGGACTTTTCCATTTTGGTTCCTCTGGTTTTGAGAACTTCCAGAGGGCAAAGTCACCTTTATTGCGCTTCTGAACGCTCTCATCAATACGCGAAACCGCGTCTTCTGCATGTACCGCTTTTCTCTTTGAAAGCTCGCCATAATGGCGGAATCTGGCAACGTCAAAGTATATGCCGTCGTTGGGGATTTCATAGGCGTAGCGCTTCTTGAGCAATCGTTCTATTTGGTTGATGATCTCCTCGATATAATCAGTGGCTCTGGCATACTTGGTAACACTGAACACAGCCAAAGACTTCATGTCTTTCAAGTATTCTTGTTCAAATTTCTTTGCCAGAGCCCTGGAGTTCGTGTTCGCTTCTTTTGCTCTTTGGATGATTTTATCATCCACGTCTGTAATGTTCTGCAAGTAAAATACTTCATACTTGGTGCTCCGTAAATATCTCACGAACGCGTCAAAAGCAATGTAGGTTCGGGCGTGGCCAATGTGAGAAAAATCATACACGGTGGGGCCGCAGACGAAAAGTCGCAACTTTTCGCCCCGAGCCGCAGCGAGGGGCTTCAATACTTCCTTTTTTCTCGTGAGTGTATTGTAGATTTTCATTTCAAGATGTATCGTAACATATTATGGCGAATCTCGCATTGTACCGAAAATACCGCCCAAAGACCTTTGCAGAGGTTATTGGGCAGGAACACATAGTGCAAACCTTGATGAACGCGGTGAGCCACAATCTGCTTTCCCACGCGTATCTCTTTTCAGGGCCCCGGGGAAGCGGAAAAACAACTATTGCGAGACTCCTTGCAAAAGCAGTGAACTGCCAAAAACCAAAAGAAGGGGAACCCTGCAACGCGTGCGCCTTCTGCCTTGAACTCAACGAAGGAAGGAGCATGGACTTGGTTGAAATAGACGCGGCTTCAAACAGGGGAATTGATGAAATGCGGGCTCTAAAAGAGGGGATTGGGTTCTTGCCTTCGCGCCTCAAGTACAAAGTGTTCATTGTTGACGAAGCGCACCAGCTCACCAAAGAGGCCTCAAACGCGCTCCTAAAAACCTTGGAAGAGCCCCCAAGCCACGCCATATTCATCTTAGCAACCACCGAACTCCACAAGATGATTTCCACCATTGTTTCAAGGTGCCAGCGCTATGACTTCAGAAGATTGAAGGTAGGGGAGATCGTGAACCGGCTCCAATCTTTGGTGAAAAGTGAAAAAGCAAGCATAGAACCCTCAGCCCTGGAACTCGTTGCCCTAAACTCAGGCGGCTCTTTGAGAGACGCGGAAGGCCTCTTAGACAAGGTTTTGACTTTTCACTCAGGAAGTGGTAAAACTAAGGAGATTACGGTTACAGAAATGGAGGAATTACTGGGCATTGTAGACCTGAGCATTCTCGCAAGTTTCGTAGACCTTCTGTTGGAAAAAAACACAGCTAAAACAGTAGAATACCTTAACTCGCGCTTAGAGCAAGGCATGGATCCCTACGAATTCGCCAAGAATCTCATTGCGTATTTGCGAGAGGCACTCTTGCTAAAAGTCAGCCCCAACTTGAAAACCGAACTGCTCCAAGGATTCACGAAAGAACAACAAGAGAGAATCCTTTTGCAGTCGTCCAAAGCAGAACTGCAGCAGCTGCAAAGGACCGTTGTACATTTTGAAGAAGCGGAGAATAGAATGAAATACGCCAGCATTGTGCAACTTCCTTTGGAGCTTGCGATCATAGATTCTTGTTCACAATGAACAAGTCGAATTGCGGGGTCGTCTAACGGTAGGACACATCCCTTTGAAGGATGTCATTCTGGTTC
>MHTR01000004.1 GCA_001823155.1 Candidatus Wildermuthbacteria bacterium RIFCSPHIGHO2_01_FULL_48_25 | reverse complement strand
CGATCACGCCTTTATTATTCGTGGCCATGTCGGATGAAAAAATAAAAGTTAGAGATTTAAGAAATGGCGATTGGTATTGGATCAACAAAGTACTCCTCGATGAGTACGGCGAGAAAATCAAGCCAATCGGCATCGCAATTTATAACTGCCTGGCGGCTCATGCCAACCAGGAGGGTTTTTGTTTTCCATCACACAAGCACATTGCCAACAAAATAGGAGCGAGCGTCTCGAGCGTGCAAAGAGGTATCCGGCAACTCATAAAACTGAACCTCGTTCGCAAGGGCCGACAACGCTACCACAACCTGTACTACCTCTTAAAACTAGATAGGTCACACAGACCGACCTCAAATGAGACCGGTCAGCCAGACCGGCACATCGGTCAACCTGACCGGTCAGATCAGTCAGCTGGAACTACTAACAAGAATAAAGAAAAAGATTTAAATAAAAAGAATTACGGATCGCATGAAAAAACTGGGGATAACTTTACTCACCTCAAGTCGATGCTCGTTCAAAAGATGTCCATGTACGGTCCAAAGACCAAGATCATCGACGGTCGCAAGCATCTCTGGACTGGAGAGAAGTGGGTGGCAATGGAGGATACCTAACTGGAATTAATGGTTCGGGAAGTCGTCGAACCCGGACTTTTAATTATTATTAACTAACCCATGATCGAGGACTTCTGAAGCCAAGGCCGATACTTTCCATTGCTTAGGCCAGCAACAGAACCTCCGAAACAAAAGCTATGGATCAAGAGCAATTAAACATCGGCAATTGCCCTCACTGCACCAAAATCATCTTCAAGAATGGGGCATTCAACTCGAATGCTTCGTTTACGATGCGTTGCCCAAGCTGTCAGAAGCTCCTTGAAATAGAAATAAGGACAAAAATTGAAATCGTTATCAAGTCAGCCGAAAGATACCTGTCAGAGAAAAAACCAAAGTTAGGAAAGTTGCCAGTGATTTTTGGTTTTCTGAATCAATTACCCATGGCTCATTGCTTGATTTGTTTGCCGCACGTTCACGAGTGTATCAACGCCTTGGCTCAACACTGCTAGTTTTTAGACAAAATAAAACAAAAAGGAGCTAGTAATTAGCCCCTTTTTGCCATTTGTTTGCCCTTGTGGCGAGCTTTTAACTCTTGTGAGCCCTTGAACCCATCTGATCACTTTTTGTTTCTTTGATGGGTTTTGTACATCCCCCAAGAATGCATGATGATTCCTATAATCAAAACCCATGGGGCAAACGGTTTGGCAAAACCGGCAAACATAACTCCGAGGGCAAATGCCACAAAGCAAGCACCAAACAAAGATGCGAGCCATTCCGAGTATTTGGCTTTTGTTAATTTTTCATCCATAATCAAAATATTTTAATGACTCCATAGATCACTAAACCAATCAAAATCGGCCAGCAAATCCAATAAAGAATTTTTTGAATGTTCCATTTCATATTATTTCTCATTCTAACAAATTAAGAGAGCAACACGCCGCCATCCACAACAACCTGTGAGCCGGTCATGTAGCTCGAAAGGTCGGAGGCAAGAAACAGAGCAACTTTGCCGATGTCGTCAGAATCGCCCATGCGCTTCATCGGGATTTTTTCTAAAAACTTCTTAAGTATCGCTTCTATCTCTGGAGTTATTGGTTTGCCAGCACCTGTGCCCGGTGTAGCAATAGCACCCGGAGCGATAGCATTAACTTGGATATTATGCGGTGCAAGCTCCAGAGCCGTGTTTTTCGTAAATCCCCAAAGGCCGTGTTTGGAGGCGTCATACACCGCAAGTCCAACAGCGGAAGGGTGGAGGGCATCAATCGATGTGATGTTGATGATCTTGCCACCTCTGTCTTGCTTGATCATTATTTCCGCCACGGACTTCGTGAAAAGAAAAACACTTTTAAGGTTAACCGCCAAGATTTTTTCAAAATCGACGCCCGTCATCTGCATGACAGGAATGATCGGATAAATTCCGGCATTGTTAACGAGAATATCAATACCACCGTATGTCTTTAATGCGAAATCAGTTGTATTCTTAACTTGCTTTTCATCGGCAACGTTAGTCTTTATAAACGCCACTTTGAAGCCCTCATCATTTAATTCTTTGGCCGCTGTATTTCCTACTTCCTCATTGAGGTCGGCAATAACTACATTTGCCCCGGCTTCAGCAAGACGATAAACGATGCCAAAACCAATGCCCATAGCACCGCCGGTAACGATAGCGGTTTTACCGTTAAGATCAATGATTTGTTGTAGAGATAGTTGTGTATTCATAAATTTATTTTATGGCTGTTGAATAATTACTGAACTTTAAATCCAAACATCATGCTGGCCTCTAAGTGCTCGGCAATGTGACAGTGTGCCATCCACTCGCCGGGATTTGTCATCTCGATAAGAATCTCAACGGTATCGCCATTTGGAACAAGCGTAGTATCTTTCCAGACAAGATTATCGTTTGGTTTGCCGTTTGTACTCAAGACCAAGAATCGCTGGCCGTGGAAGTGGATCGGGTGTTGCATCGGATGCATGGAATTCGGATCATTGGTGATTTTGATTTTTACTTTGTCACCGACTTTGAATTTCCAGTCAATGTCCATATTTTTCTTACCGGTGTCTTCATCAGCTATAACCCACTTCATCATTTCTGGATTAGACATGGCGTTCATCATGGAGTTGCTGTCTTCCCACTCAATGGGATTGTCGCTTGCCATCATTGATCCATTTGACATACTCTGGCCGTTTCCCATCATGTGCATATTGTGACCGCCAGTCTCTTCCTGTTGCATCATGCCCTGCATATCCATACCCATATCAATCGTGAGTTTCAAACGCTTGTCCGCCGGTTTGTTGAAGGACGATCTGAATGCATCAATTTCCGATTGTATATCTTTGTTTGAACGCAGTACCGCGAATTCTTTATCGAACGAAGTAGCTACCTTTTCACTGGAGACAGTAACTGTTCCGAGTGTATAGGTACGATCCGGAGTTTTATGCTCAAGCTTATATGATCCGGAATTTGCAAATAGCACTTCGACAATGGCACGCTCGGAGGGACTCAAGACTACGCCATCACCCCAAGTCTCACGTTCGTATTTACCGCCATCAGCTCCCACAAGTTTCATCTTTGCACCGGGAATAGAAAGATTGAACGTTCTGGTATTTGCCGAATTGGTGATATAGAAACGGATTACTTCTCCTGCTTTCGCTTGAAGTGCATAGTTTGTTTCGCCGTTTACGAGCATGGTATTGCCGAACCGACCCATAAGGGTACGATCGGCAGATGTTTTGCTGAACGTCGCAATCTTGCCGTTTTCCATGAGAATATCGTCTACAAACAGCGCGACTTCACGATTGACGGGAGACCAGTAATTCGGATCATTGGGTACGCCAAGATAGTTCCCGTAAAGACCGAGTTCCTGTGCGTAGTCTTCCCGAATATGCGGATGATACCAATACATGCCCTCGTCGGGGAACTTGATCTTGTAAGTGAAAGACTCTCCCGGCTTTACTTCTTTTTGTGTCATATCCGGCACACCATCAAATTTATTCTCAAGCCGTACTCCGTGCGAGTGGATCGTGGTGTCGACATCGGTATTGTTGGTGAAGTTGAGAGTTACCTCTGCACCCTGCGATACTTTGATCATAGGTCCCGGAATCATACCGTTATATGCGAGCATTTTAACCACACTATTGCCGATCGTTTTCTTTACGATTGAAGCCGTGAGATCGTATGAGTCGCCATTTTTAAGCTCGACCATCTCGGATGGTTTGGCTTCCGCGAGACCGGTGATGTCAGTAGAAAAGCTCCCTGCCATTGCCTGATTGTTATTAGCCGGATGACGCACATAGAGACCAACGGCAATTACAATTACGACAGCTATGGCTCCAAACAATAATGTTTTATTTTTCATATGATTTTAATTGATTAATTTATAATTTCTTTATTAATTCTTTCCAGAGATTTGCTCCGGAAATGCCAATACACGATTATGCTCAGGATCGCCGCAAAGAAGCACCAGACCGATACAAAGGCACTGGTGTAAAACCAGTACGCGATTAGTGCGAACAGGAAGGCCAGGACTCCGAACACATTTATTATTCTCTTGCTGGAGAAAAGACAGATGGCAATCGTCGCCCCGAAATACAGCAACATAACCGTAAACTGGTAAAAATGCGAATTATTGTAGACAACGTGCCTGCTTACAATTTCCGAAGTGGCCGGGCTTAGTGTGTGAAAATACAGCAGATATGCGCCAACGATGAGACCTGCAACCTGAAAAATATAGATTACTTTCTTTCGCCACGGAACCGTTTCCAATAGACCTATCGCAAAAGGCACATAGATGGGCCACACCACGAACGCGAACAACGAGAATATATAGGTCGCGACCAGATTGAGAGTCGCCGCTTGGAAGCTGAAGGACAGCCATACGAAGCCCTCGGTCAGTTGTTGAATGCCGAAGAGGATCGGCACCAATGCAAATGGCAATTCCTTTTTTGTTTTTGCCCGGGTAATAGTCACGGCTCCGGCCGCGCTCAACACTCCTCCTGCTACAAAACTTGCTGTTGCTGAAAAACACATATAGTTATAATTTTAATTTTGGTTCAACTCTTTTTAATAATACTGCATTAGTCGCCACAATGATCGAGGATGCCGACATAAGCAGAGCGGCAATTTCCGGCCGAAGCGACCAGCCGAGTGAAGTATAAAAAACTCCGGCCGCGACTGGAATTGCCAGCACGTTGTAGATTGCCGCCCAAAAAAGATTCTGCTTCATTTTTGTGACGGTAGCTTTCGATAGTCTGATGGCGGCCACGATGTCGTAGGGGTCGGACTTCATGAGTACGATGTTGCCGGTTTCGATGGCTACGTCCGTACCTGCACCAATGGCGATGCCTATATCAGCTTGTGCCAAAGCCGGAGCATCATTGATGCCGTCTCCAACCATGGCAACAAACTTACCCTCGTCTTGGAGTTTTTTGACATACTTTGCCTTTTCTTCGGGAAGTACCTGTGCAAAGTAGCGATCTATGCCAAGCTCATCCGATACTGCTTTGGCAACCTGATCGTGATCCCCGGTAATCATTGCGACCTCGAGCCCCAGTGATTTAAGCGCGGATATTGATTTTTTTGCTGATGGCCGAATGGTGTCAGCAACTCCGATGGCACCTGCCACCTGTCCATTAATGGCTACGATACTGATGGTATTTCCGGTATTAAGGAGTCGATCAATTTCTTTTTTGATCGGTGAGAGATCAATTTTATTCTGTAGCATCAGACGTTCCGTGCCAGCGATAACAGATTTCCCGGCGACCTGTGCTTTGACGCCATGTCCACCGATGCTCTCAAATTTCTCCACCTTATCATTTGCCTCAAGGCCGTTCTTTTGTGCTTCTTCAAGAATGGCGGTGCTGATGGGATGATTCGAACCTCGTTCGGCCGAAGCGGCAAGTGATAAGACTTCGTGATGATCGTATCCGGATCGGACAATGACTTCGGTAACTTTTGGCTTGCCCTCAGTGAGCGTGCCGGTTTTATCAAGGACAATAGCGGTAAGTCGGGAAGTATTTTCAAGCGTTGCCGCGTCTTTAATAAGAATATTATGCTTTGCGCCAATGCCGGTTCCGACCGCGACGGCCGTGGGTGTTGCAAGCCCCAATGCATCCGGGCAGGCAATAACAACCGTTGAGACCGCAAAGGTAAGGGCGGTGAGAAATCCGGCGTCAGCTCCGAAATACCACCCGAGGAAAGCGGCAAGACCGGAGCCGATGGCAACCATAACGAGCCACCCGGCGGCCTTGTCGGCTATACGCTGACCGGGAGCCTTAGAGTTCTGTGCGGTCTCAACCATTTTTATGATCTGTGCCAATACTGTTTCTGACCCCACTTTCGTGGCCTTAAACTGTGCGAGGCCGGTAAGATTTACCGATCCTCCCACCACTTTTGCACCGACGGTTTTAGTGACTGGAATAGATTCTCCGGTGACGAGCGATTCATCAATAGAAGTTTCGCCTTCGGTGATCTCGCCGTCCACCGGCACTTTGTCGCCGGGCCGGAGCACGATGATGTCGCCCTGAACTATTTCCGCACTGGGAATACTCATCTCTTTACCTCCGCGAATGACATTGGCTTTGGGAGGGACAAGATCAAACAGTGCGCGAAGCGAGTCCGATGTACCGCGCCGTGCTTTCATTTCCATCCAGTGGCCGAAAAGCACGAAGGTAACGAGAAGTGCCGCCGCTTCATAGAACGTTTCCGATTCCGGACGGATAAACGTTAGCAATACACTAAAAAGATACGCCGCTAAAACGCCAGTGGCGACAAGCACAGCCATGTTGAGCTTTTTTGCTTTGAGCGAGTAGTACGTGCCGGTGATAAATATCGAGCCGGTCCAAAAAACTATCGGGGTGGTGAGAATAAAGAGAAGCCAGTTTACCGGGATCGGCGTAGGAAGATTAAGCCCGAAAAAATTAATACCTACCGGAGAGTAAAGAAAAATGGGAATGGCCAGCAGGAATGAAATCCAAAAACGGCGGCGCATATCCGCTTCCATTTTTTTGGCCATTTGTGGATTGGTCATTGCCGCTTCGTGATCCATGCGGCTCATGGCTTGCATGTCGTGTCCGGCATGTTCACTTTCACCTTTCGCGAACTTTTTGCTTTCTGGAATTAAATCCATGCCGCACCCCGGACACTTGCCCGGTCCAGCTTTCCGCACTTCGGAATGCATGGGGCAGGTGTACATCTGCTCTCCGGTATTCATTTTGTTGTGATTATTGTGGTTCATAGTATTAAAGCCAATAGTTGATAATGCCAAAAATTAGAATGACGGTTACAATAAGCGTGTTTATAAACATGCCGAGCTGATTCGCTCCTTTCCACGCTTTGTATGTGCTGTAGAGCCAAAATACTTCCGAAATCAAATTTGCAATGAGGCCATACTCAGGCAGTTTGAGCGACGTGAGTAAAAAGCCGAGCATCGTAAAACCCACAAGCCCGAACTGCATAAAATTGTTGAATGCCCACTCGTTATTTTGGTTGTGATGATTCATACATTTATTTCAATTTTTTCCACATAAAGTGCTCGTAGATGCTCGACCATAAAAATCCAAAACTAAATGCAAACATCAATTCTTCAAGCGGTATACCAACGATGAGAATTCCTGAAATGACATCGAGTCGCCACACTTGTTCAACATATCCGGGATAGACGGCAATCAGAGTTAAAAAGTACACGAAATAAAGGGCAAGAAAAATGAACGCGCTTATAATCATTTTTCTCTTTAAATCCGGCCGACAGTACCAAGTAGCAAGACCGCCGAGAACCAGTGCAATTGCAGATATGTAGATCGGATTAACTGATGTTATGAGTGAAAGAACAATAAATATAATCGGCGCAGAAAGAATTGCCCAAAGATGAAAGCGGTGTCGCGAGGCATGATGAGCTGAATTCGAAATCACTTCATGCTTAGTACGGAATACAAGCGTATAAAGTACGATCGCGATACCTCCAATACCGAAAGAGAAAATAAAACTCTCAATGTCAAACCCGGTCCTATGCGCCAAATCAAAGAGCGACGGCGGATTCCAGTACTCCGGAACAAAGAGCGGTTCGGTAAAGCCAAGAAGCGAAGTCCACAAACTGACCTTGAGCATCTCTTTTCTGCTCTCCTTATCTTTTAAGAAAATGTAAATGATTCCCCAAATTAATATAAGGAATAGACTCCATAAAGCCCATGCAAATTGCGGTTCGTGAGGATTCATAAATTTATTTTTTCCTGCATAGCTGTTCAGCTTCGTTAACGACTGCAGAGACTTTTGCCTCTTGGAGTCCAAGCGATCGAAGTGCATCCTTGCTTAATAATTCTTTGCAAAGAACTATGCCTTTTTCTATCAGCTGTCGTTTTTGAGAACTGGAAAGGGTCGTCAGGCAAGTAATAGGATGCAGACCAGAGCGATCTATTCTGCTTTCCAAGCTTTCCTCTGCCGGATAGCTCCATCCGATCGCTTTCATGCCGACACACTCTGCGTAGCGAATCGCGTCGCTTGTAAGCTTGGTGTTGGTAATGAGCCACGCTTCGTGGAATTTCTCTGTGTGGGATGGATTTTTTTGCCAGGCTTTTTCAACATCTTGAAATCTGGCCTCGATGTACAAAGCAATTTTTACATCTGACTTAATGCCCGGCTGATTGTGGAATTTGCATTCGACCATAATATGGCGGTTGTCCTTTTGAGCCACAACATCTACCTCGTGGCTTACGCATGATCCCTGTACGATCTTACTCACTTCAACCGAGAATCCTTCAGATGCAAGCATTTCGCCGATTAGTTTTTCAAACGGATGGCCGCTCGGGCCGAGTTCTCTGATAGCTTGCTTTAAAGCGTAGCGACTGGCTATGGGGCGGTCTTGTTTTTTTAGAAGTGAAAAGGCATGACGGTATATCTGCGAGGTCGGCATGTTGGGTTTAAGCTCTTTTCGCATGTGCTCAATGATCGTTTCGATAACATCCGGTGACGCTTTCACGCGTTCAAGAGAACGGCGAAGCTTTGTGTCTGAAAACGGTTCGACTTCGCCCGAAGCTTTGACGATCAGTATTTCTTTTTGATGGTTGTTTGTCATAATGCCTAAATATTTTTCAAAATGAAATCGACACGCTCATCCGGTGGGAGGACTGGTACGTGAATAACTGGGTAGTGAAGCTCCTCATACGCTTGCACAAGCAATGTATGGATACTTTTCTGCGCGGCTTCGTCTTCGGTGCGAGCGTAATCCTTAACCAAGGGAAGCGGATCAAGAACAAGTACTTTCTTATATAAGAATTTGTGCACGGCATTTTGCAATTTTTCATCTTCGGAGAGCTTGAGAAAACGATAGTATGCAAGCGCGTCCGGTATCGCCCGATCAAGAAATATAGTCTCATCGGGAGAAAGTGCCTGCTCTTGAGCAATCTGCATATCGAGGATACCTTGCTGAAAAAGAAGCTGATTCTTTCTTATCTCCTCAACTGTTTTTCCGGCAATTTTCTGCGTATCTATGTAATGCCGTGCATGTTCGACAGTGGTTTTGTATCCTCGATCTTTGAGCAGATTGACCGTTGTCGTTTTGCCCGAACTCGGTCCTCCCGTGATTATGTACCAATTTGTTTTGATCACATTATTTGGCATATCAATTTTTTTTCTGCTGTTCGTTATCATGATCCCCATGGCCGCCATGACCTTTAAACATCATCCAAACATGTGCGATTACAAAGATGCCAATAAGGATTGGCCAAAGGTATCCACCTGAAGACAAATTACCTCCGCCAATGAATACAAAACCCAACAGAAAGAGACAAGGAATCATCATCCACATCATTCCTTTATGTCCGCCGTCTTTATTGTTGTTGTTATGGTTGTGCATAGATTTTAATAATTATTTATTTGTAAGACTTGAATTGTGCATCCATACGAAATAGGAAGCGAAAATCCAAGCAAAGATGAATATATAGAATGCGCCTAGTACGAAGCTACCGAAACTGATCCATGTAAAGCCGGGCAGAGTTTCAAAGATGGTGTGATGAAGCTGTATTCCGGCCGCTGACCGCAATGGAAGAAATCCGCCCAACACACAAAGAACGTATGCCACCTCGGCCCCAAGAACACATTTCCAGCCGTATGATTTTAGTGAGAGGTTCATATTTTTTGTTAATCTAATCTTTTCTAATAAACTTTTCCGGATCATTGATAAATTCAGTTTTGCACTTCTCGGAACAGAAATAATATTCTGTGCCTTCGTGTTCGAATGAATGTCTGACATT
>MHTR01000003.1 GCA_001823155.1 Candidatus Wildermuthbacteria bacterium RIFCSPHIGHO2_01_FULL_48_25 | reverse complement strand
CTGCAAGACGTTGCCAGATAATTTGGAATCTTGCAGTTTTTTGGTAGTATTGAGGTATGGACTATGAAGCACTGGCAGAAAAGGAAGTGGTTGAGCGAGTAATTGGCGCTCTTGCGGAGCGCGGCGTCACAGCAGAGCTTGTGAATAATCGGGCAGAAGCGCTTGAGCGGTTGAAAGCCCTTATTCCTAAGAGTGCCTCTATTATGAACGGGTCTTCCCGCACCTTGGAGGAGATTGGGTTTGTAGACTATGTAAAGTCAGGCAAGCATTCCTGGAACAATCTGCACCAAGCGATCCTTGATGAAAAAGACCCTCAAAAACAATCGGAGCTGAGAAAACAGTCAGTGCTTTCTGATTATTATTTGGGAAGCGTTCACGGAGTGGCAGAGACCGGAGAAATGGTCATTGCTTCAAACTCCGGAAGTCAGCTGCCGCACATTGTCTTTACCTCTCCCAATCTTTTATTCGTGGTGGGTACACAAAAGATAGTGCCCAATTTGGAAGCAGCAATACGGCGCGTTCGGGAATACGTTCTTCCGCGCGAAGACAAGCACATGAAAAGCATGGGAGCAAGCGGCAGCGCCATTTCCAAGCTCCTTATTTTCGAGAAAGAACCCGATTTCATGAAACGAACCGTCCGAGTGATTTTCGTTCAAGAGAAACTTGGATTCTAGCTATGTCTGAACTTACCTATATTCTCTTATTCACGTTTATCGGGAGCATTGGAGCCCTTGTAGGAGGAGGGGCGATTCTTCTTCTAAAGAAGGAAGTTTCCATTAAGGTTTCTTCCTACTTAACGTCTTTTGCGGCAGGCACACTTTTGGCAGTTGCGTTTTTTGATTTGCTTCCCGAAGCGTTCCACGGGGGGGAGGAAGCGGGGGTGAATGTTTTTGGATTCGCGTTAGGAGGGCTTTTGCTGTTTTTTATTCTCGAGCGGCTCATACACACGTTCCACCAGCACCCTCATCAAGTGCACGAACACGAAAAAGAAGTCAAAGCCACGGTTCCACTCATTGTTATTGGAGATACCGTGCACAATTTTATTGACGGTGTTGTCATCGCGGCAACGTTCATGGTGAGTATTCCTTTGGGGATCATAACCACGCTCGCGGTTTTTGCCCATGAGCTTCCTCAGGAAATAGGGGATTTTGCGCTGCTGCTGCACAAGGGCGTTTCGAGAAGTACGGTAATTCTAATAAACGTGCTGAGCGCGGCAGCCGCGTTCATAGGAGCATTGCTTACGTTTGCGTTCGGGAATTTTCTCGAGGGTGCTATTCCTATGTTCCTTGCGTTGACCGCGGGTTTTTTCATATATATCGCAACGTCTGACATCATGCCCGAAATCCAGTACGAACGGAACCGAAAAGCGGGCCTCATAAAAAGCGCTGTGCTGCTTTTGGGTGTTGCTGCTCTCTACCTCACGTTTCGTCTTATCGCGCACCCCGAATAAACCACCGTACGCTTTAGACACCCTTTTTAACTTGACAGTATTTTTCTTTAAGGTACATTGTGAGCAAGCTCTTATCAGCAGAGGACGGTGAAATGGAAGAGGTTGCGCTTCTTGAAAGTCCTGTAAAACCAGTCTGCAGGTACTGTGGCGCTTTTGTTGTTGTTCGTTTCGGCCTCACTCCCAACAGAAAGCGTCAACGCTACTTGTGCCGCAATTGCTATAAGACATTTACGGATAACGGCGCGGCGCCAGGCATGCGGTATCCTTCGCTGGTCATCGCGTCTGCGCTGAACCAGTTTTACGAGGCGGCCTCGCTGCACTGGGTTTGTAGGCACTTGATGCTTCAGTACGGCATGCAGCCGGATCACGCGAACATCCGGCGTTGGATCTCTCGGTATACCCGTCAGGCCGTGATAGCTTTGTCTGGCGCCCGAGCGCAGGTCGGCAAGATCTGGGCGGCCAGCGAGACCAGGATCATGACGCGCGCGTCCATGTCGCGAGCGGTGTGGCTTTGGGACATCGTGGATATAGAAACCAGATTCTTGCTTGCCACCGGGTTCTCGATGAAGAAGTCGGTTCTCGACTTCGGTGTTCTGCTCGACCTCGCCACCAGGAGGACCAACACCTGGCCGGATGTCATATTAACCGACGAGCTTATTCCGCAGATCGGGGCCACGCAGGGCCAGCTCGTCGCAGGGCGTGAAGGGATGGCCGCCAGCTCGTTTACAGTTCGTGTCTCGACTGGTCAAGCAAGACGGATACTTGGAGTACTGCGCGACCGCAGTCAGATTCTCCAGCGACTCGGAAACCGGAACACCGCCCACCTGGCTGTTTCTGGATGGGCAGTTCATTACAACTTTTTCAGACCACATCCTAGACTAGGAGGCAAGACTCCGGCTGAAGCCGCAGGGGTTCAATCTCCCTTGAAGAACTGGGCTGATGTCGTGGAAATGTGACTTTCATGGCGGCAGAGACAACCTCAAAGCCGCCTTTTTATTGACGAAAGCTATTTTTTCTTGTATAAAGAATTGTTATGGATTCGAAAAACATCAGAAATATTGCCATTATCGCCCATGTAGACCATGGGAAGACAACTTTGGTTGATGCGTTATTGCGCCAATCAGAGGGTTTTGGCGTGAAAGTTGAACAAACTGGGCTGTTAATGGATTCAAATGAGCTCGAAAAGGAGCGCGGTATTACCATTTTTTCCAAGAATGCTTCTATTCAGTACAAGGGCTGCAAGATAAACATTGTGGATACGCCCGGCCATGCTGATTTTGGCGGAGAAGTGGAGCGTATTATGTTCATGGTGCAGGGAGCTTTGCTCTTGGTAGATGCAAAAGACGGGCCCATGCCTCAAACCAAGTTCGTGCTCAAGAAAGCTTTGGAAGCAGGGCACCGTATTATTGTGGTCATCAATAAAATAGACATTCCGAATGCGAGGCCTGAATGGGTGCTCAACAAAACCTTTGACTTGTTCGTGGAACTTGGCGCGACAGAGCGGCAGGCAGATTTCCCTGTGCTGTATTCTGCCGCGACACAGGGAAAAGCAGGATTGAGCGCCGACTTGGCGTCTTTGAAAAACGTAGAACCTTTGTTCGAAGCTATCATACAGGAGATCCCTGCTCCCACAGTGAAAGAAGGGCCAGCCCAAATGCCCGTGGTGAATCTGTTCTATGACTCCTACAAGGGCCAAGTGGCAGTGGGGTTGCTGGTTCGTGGGACCTTGAAGGCCAATCAGCAGGTTGTGCAAATACAGCACGACGGCTCTTTGGTTCCTTTCAAGGTAACGTCGGTTTCGGTGTTCAAAGGGATGGAGCGGGTAGGGGCTGAAGAGGTGTTTGCTGGGGACATTGTCGCGCTAACCGGCATGACAGGAGCAAAGATAGGAGAAACCATAGCAGACGCGGAAAGCCCCGAAGCGCTTCCATTCGTGAAAATAGAAGAACCCACGGTGCAGATGCTTTTTGGGGTGAACACCTCGCCTTTTTCGGGTAAAGAAGGGGAATATTCAACTGCCCGCAACTTAAAAGAGCGCCTGGAGCGGGAAATGCTCAATGATGTTGCCTTGCGCGTAGAACTCATGGGAGGAACCGATTCTTCTTTCATTGTTTCAGGAAGAGGAGAGCTGCATTTAGCCATCTTAATTGAGAAAATGCGGAGAGAGGGGTTTGAGCTGCAAGTGGGAAAACCCAAGGTCATTCTCAAAGAAGAGAGCGGAACAAAGCTGGAACCTTTTGAGAATGTGTATATCGAATGCCCCGAGGCGTTCTCTGGAACAGTTATTGAGAAAATGGGCAGCAGAAAAGGAATATTGGAAGACATGAAAACCGAGCAAGGAGTGACGTTCTTGAGTTTTTCGGTTCCCACACGGGGGCTCATTGGGTACCGAACCGAGTTTATGGCAGACACCAAGGGACAGGGAATCATGAACACCCTGTTTCACGGGTACAAACCATTTGTGGGAGAGATCAAAACAATTCAGCACGGCTCGCTTGTTGCCTATGAGTCGGGAATAACGAATTCGTATGGTTTGCTCAATGCCCAGAACCGGGGCCAGCTGTTCCTGGGCCACGGAGTTGAGGTATATGAAGGGATGATCGTGGGGAAGAACGCGAAACCCGAAGATTTGGAGGTGAACGTGTGCAAGACAAAACAATTATCCAATATGCGCTCCAAAGGAGAGGGAGTTTCAGAGCATTTTGACACGCCCCTTACCTTAACTCTGGAGGAGTCTATTGAGTATTTGGGAGATGATGAACTCTTGGAGGTTACTCCCAAGAGTTTGCGGCTGCGCAAGATGGTTCTCCCCAAGCTTTTGCGCAAGCGCGCCAAGATGGTATAATATTCGAATCATGAAACTTGCAGTTACAGCTTTTCTTCTTCTTGCCTTTTTTGCTTCCGCAACAGTAAGCGTTTTTGCAATGGGGCAAATGGATGAGCACGGCAAGTGCTTAGCTGAAGTTGTGCAAGGAAAGGAGTGCCCTGCTCAAAGCGGCACACTCTCATACGCGTCATTCCATTTAACGAGCTTTAAAGGGTTTTCTACCGCGGTGTTCGCTTTGATTCTTTTACTGGCCGCGGCGGTATTGGCTAGTACAAGGAGCAGAGAACCTCATGCTTTGCGTTTCCTTTGGTTTTCGAGAAACCTCTTTTCGCATTTCGTCTCTCCCTTAAAACAGCAGATCACTCGTTGGCTTTCATTACGCCAACTCAGCCCCGCTCGTTAGGCGATGAATCCCGTTAGAGGCCGCGGTCGCGTGTTTCTTTCGGGAAGCATCTTTTGTGTGATTGATCACTCAATGTAATTTGGCAGTATTCACGGTAACGACCGCGACCTGCCTCTAACGGGATGAATAAAAGTATTGTTCTCATTGTTGGGGTAACTGCGATTTTGTTCGCGGGTATTGTGTTCTTGGCAAGGCCAAGCGAACAGGAAAATAATCAAGAAAACCAGGTTCTTGGCCAAAGCACGTTCATGGCAGAGCATGGAATGTTTTCGTTCGGTACCATATCCATGGCCCAGGGAAAAGTGAATCATGAATACAGAGTGATAAACCAGGGAAGCGAACCCATAACCATAGGCAAGGTATATACTTCTTGTATGTGCACTGAGGCCTTGGTTTTGAAAGACGGGAAAACCTACGGCCCCTACGGTATGGCAGGCCACGGATTCATACCAAAGGTTGGCGTAACTCTGGAGCCGGGAGAGAGTATGCAGGTTAGAGCAGTGTTTGACCCTGCGGCGCATGGCCCCGCGGGAGTGGGCATGGTGCAGCGGACCATTATAGTAGAAAACAGCGATGGCGCGCCGCTTGAGTTGAACTTTGAGGCGACCGTAACTCCATGAAAAAACTTGCTGTCTTCGTGGGCCTGGGAGTTTTGCTCGCGGGTTTGTTCTTGTTCTTCAGATTCAGCCAGGGAGGTGCAAATATGCTCTGGAGCGTGAGCAATGAGGGAACGTGGCTGTTCCCGCTGGTTGCGGTAGCTGCCTTAATAGACAGCATTAACCCATGCGCATTCTCTATTCTTTTGTTGACTATCGCGTTTCTGTTCAGCTTGGGAAGAGTTCGCTCCAACATTCTAACTATTGGAGGAGTGTATATCCTTGGTATCTTTGTGGCGTACGTGCTTATTGGTTTGGGTATTCTGCAGGCCCTGCATCTATTCAACACCCCGCATTTTATGGGAAAGCTGGGCGCTCTTCTACTGATTGTTTTGGGAGGAATAAACATTGTGAATGAGTTCTTCCCGGCGTTTCCTCTGAAGCTGAAGATTCCCGAAGCGGCTCACCATAAAATGGCGGATCTCATGAACAAAGCTTCTTTGCCAACTGCCTTTCTCTTGGGCGCGTTGGTGGGCTTGTGTGAGTTTCCGTGCACAGGAGGGCCTTACTTCATGGTGCTTGGGCTTCTGCACGACACCGCGTCTTACTTAAGAGGCGTTGGGTATCTCTTGTTCTATAACCTCATCTTCATAGCGCCGCTTGTGCTCATTCTTTTGATCGCGACCAACGCCGTTTTGGTAGACAAGGTGCGTTCGTGGCAGCGCAAGGAAAGCAGGTTGATGAGATTCGGGGGAGGTATTGCAATGGTCGTCTTAGGACTCGTAATTCTATTCTTGTAAATTCATGAACATACTTCTTGTTATTTCTTCCATACTCGCGGTCACCTGCTTTGTATGGATTCTCAACAGATTCCTGCCGTATAAGGTTTGCGCAATTTGCGCGGGAGTGTCTGGAACTTGGCTCGCCATGCTGGGAGCCAGGTTCTTTGGGTATTCTGTTGATCCCGCTATGCTCGCAATGCTTCTAGGAGGTTCGGTTGTGGGAAGTGCGTACCAGCTTGAGAAAAAGATCGGGGCAGAAGAGAAAAAACTTCTCTGGAAGATTCTGTTCATTCCCGCGGGGTTTGTTACCTCGTACGGAGTGGTCTACGAGAAGTGGTACGCGGTTTTCGGAGCGCTTGTATTTCTTGTTTTGCTCGCGTATGTTTTCTTAAAAGCTTCCGGAAAGCAAGAGACGAACAAAACGGTCAAAGAGCTCGAAGAAAAAATGAAACAATGTTGCTAACTTATGAAACAAACCATTCTTGAGAAAAAAGATTACCTTCCGTTTACCGTATTCGTGTGCGGGCTTGTGCTCTTGAGCGCGTGGTTTTTCATCGCGGACCGCCCTGACGCCCTTGGTTCGGATTTGGAAAACGAGGTTCTTCCCGAAAAAGTTGTGCTTCCGTTTGAGTGGGGGAACCTTGGCCGCGCGCTTGTGGAAGCTGGGGTTATTGATGAGACAAAACTTGATGTTTCGCGGTACCTGGAAGATGAAGGCGTCAAAGCTATGGTAATGACAAAAGAGAACTCGGGCATGTGGCTCAATCTTTTGTGGGCGTTTGGATTGGCCAACAAAAACCCCATTCTGGAACAAGGCCCAATGGCGGAGTATGGCGATACAGGAAACTTTGCTTCAACCGGCGGTTGGACCATAGCCAAAGGGGGAGCAATGGCTCATTACTCAAAGTATGAGTTCGTGGTTCTGAATGAGGCGCAACAGGCGCTCGTGGAGCGGGTTTCGCAGGGAATCTTTCGGCCCTGCTGCAACAACCCAACGTATTTCCCCGACTGCAACCACGGCATGGCAATGTTGGCGCTTTTGGAATTGATGGCTGCTTCAAACGTGTCTGAAGACGAGATGTACGAGGTTGCTTTGGAAGTAAACTCCTACTGGTTTCCGGGAACGTACCTCACTATTGCGAAATACTACGAGATGAAAGGAATTCCTTGGGATAGGGTGGATGCCAGGGAAGCGCTTGGGCCGAACTTTTCGAGCGCTTCCGGATATGCCAAGGTTTTGAATGAGGTTGAGCCGGTGAATCTCCAGGGAGGAGGATGCGGCTTGTAATAAAAAGTAGTATACTGCATTAATATGTCATTCATGCAAAAACTTCCCTTGTTCCTCTTGCGCGTGTCTCTGGGGTGGCTGTTCTTCTATGCCGGCATTACCAAAGTGCTGAACCCGAGCTGGACCGCGGAAGGGTATATGAGGGGCGCAAAAACATTTCCTGAGTTCTATCAGTGGATGATTAATTCGGGAATGATTCCCTTGGTTGATTTTATGAACGAATGGGGGTTAACGCTTCTTGGGGTTTCTTTGATTCTTGGTATTGGTTTACGACTCTCTTCCGTACTCGGCGCTTTTCTCATGCTGCTCTACTATTTCCCTGCTTTGGATTTCCCGTACCCAAACCCGCATTCGTACATTGTTGACGAACATATCGTGTACGCTTTGGCGCTGCTGCTCTTGGCAGGCTTGAGAGCGGGCCGCGTCTGGGGCCTGGAAGCTTGGTGTTCGCGCCTGCCTCTTTGTTCGAGAGTTCCCGTACTCCGCTCGCTTCTTGGGTAACGATTCTTCTCTTTTTACGTCAGAACATACTGTATGAACAAAACGATTATTCCATTCGGCATTCTCCTTCTCGTATTGGGAGGCATTTCCATTTGGTATTTTACTTCCCAGGAACCGCAGGCGACCGAAGACATTGGGAACGAGCTTGAGAAAGCAAACCTCATTCGCATTTTCGCTCCTCGGCCCAATCAAGCCGTGTACAGTCCGCTCTTGGTCCAAGGAGAGGCGAGGGGGTATTGGTTTTTCGAAGCGTCATTCCCTGTGCGGCTCTTGGACGGGAATGGCAGGGAAATCGCGCTTGGCATTGCCCAGGCTCAAGACGAGTGGATGACGGAAAGCTTTGTTCCTTTTGTCGTGGAACTTACGTTTGAAACTCCCACGACCAGGACCGGAACCTTGGTGTTGGAGCGTGACAATCCGTCTGGGCTTGCCGAGAACGCAGATGCTTTGAATATGCCCGTGCGCTTCATCCTTTCCCAGGATGACATGGGAGTGCAGGTATTCTTCAACAGCAACCAGCTTGATCCTGAAGCTTCCTGCAATAAGGTGTTTCCGGTGCAGCGTATCATTCCCAAAACCCAGGCAGTCGCACGAGCGGCTCTGGAGGAGTTGCTGAAAGGCCCGAGCACTGAAGAAAAAGCGCGGGGGTACTTTACGAGCGTAAACAGCAATGTGGGAATCAAAAACTTGGTTATTGAGAACAATGTCGCCAGGGTGGATTTCGATGAGCAGCTGGAATTCCAAGTGGGCGGTTCGTGCAGGGTTTCTGCCATACGAGCCCAGATAACCGAAACCTTGGAGCAGTTTGCCACCGTCAAAAGCGTTGTCATCTCGGTCAACGGCAGAACCGAAGACATCCTCCAACCCTAACTATTTCAAACTAGGCCTCGCCTAGTTATCCACACCTAGGCGAGGCCTAAGATGTTGACTTTTGTGTTGACAAAGAGAAGTTCCTGGGTAATATAGAGGCAGCGACAGCCATAGAAGGGACAAGGCGATGGATAATATCCTAGTTATCACCCACAACGGGAAGATGCCTGCTGATGGAGGTTTGAGGCTTGGATATCAGGTAGGACCCTGGGTCCAACCCATTGCAGGCGGTCCTTTGCGATTCGTAGGAACGCCTGCCCCCGCAGTTCCGAGGAGAGTACCAGGGGTTGAATTCAGCAAGCTGCAGCTCCTTGGTCCGGGTCTCAATCCGCGGTGCACAATATGCAAAGATCAATACAGTTACTCATTTCCAGTGGCGAAGATGACCGATGAGGGGATGAAGACACTGTTCCGATGCACCAGGTGCGATGGACTCATGCGTTCTCGTGGATAATAAGGAGGATGCCTTGGCAACTCGGGATACCAAAATAATTCATAATCTGTTTCCGGAGGACCTCCAGGCAGAAATCGTCAGAATTCTCCTTCTTGCGCGTACGAGCGGCAAAAAGGAGGTGCCGCTTTCGGATATGCGATATCTGCTCGACCGAGGAGAAACTGCGCCAGTGCGCGTGCTTGCTTCCAGCCAGGAGATTCTGCGGGCAATTGAGGAGTTGGAAAGGGTGGGTATAGTCATCCTCAAAAAGGGCTTCCTGCGTTTTCCTGGGTAACAAGTCAACAGGCCTCATCTGAAAAGATGAGCCTTTTTATTTTGCCTCAAAACTAAGCACCGCTTAGGAGGGTTGTTTTTATTTGGAAAGGTTTTTCTGGTACGATTGTTCTATGGATAAAAAGACCATTGAGACATACAACGCGGCTGCAAAGGCATACGACGAAGAAACCGCGGAGTTTTGGGATATATTCCCAGACACGTTCATTCGCGCGTTCGCAGAAAGCGTAAAAGGCAAAGTTCTGGATGTGGGAAGCGGGCCGGGAAGAGACGCACTTATTCTTCAAAAAACAGGGCTGGAAGTCATGTGCTTAGACGCCTCGAGCGCCATGGTTGAAATAACAAAACAGAAGGGCTTAGCTTCTGTGTTGGGTGATTTCAATACCATTCCCTTTCCTAATGAAACTTTTGACGGGGTATGGGCATATACGTCTTTGCTGCATGTTCCGAAAGCAGAGGTGGGGAAGTCACTTCAAGAAATACAAAGAGTTCTTAAAAAGGGCGGCGTTCTGGGAGTGGGGCTTATCGAAGGAGAAACCGAAGGATACGTAGAAAGCGCATCAATGAATCTTCCACGATATTTTGCATACTACACCAAGGAAGAAGTAGAAAAACTTCTTCAAAGATATGGATTTACAACTTTCTTTTTTGAAACATTCAAACCCCGCTCCAAAAACTACCTTCACTTCCTCGCCAGAGTGGTATAATAATGGTATGGAGATAGCGGTATTTGGAGGAGGGTGTTTTTGGTGCACCGAGGCAGTGTTTGCGATGCTGAAAGGAGTACGTTCTGCTGTGCCGGGTTATGTCAAAGGAATAGAGGTTGTGAGAATGGAGTTTGACCCACAGCAGATTTCGTACCGAGATTTGCTCACCGTATTCTTCGCAACGCACGACCCGACGAGCATTGATCGTCAAGGAGCAGATATTGGGCCGCAGTATCGCTCCGTTATTTTCTATACATCTGAAACGCAGAGGAGCGAAGCAGAAAGATATATGAAAGAGTTGAAAGAGGAAAAACCCATTGTGACGTTACTGGAATCTTTTGAGAAGTTCACTGAGGCGGAAGAGTTCCACAAGAAGTTTTATGAAAAGGATCCTTCACAACCCTACTGCCAGCTCGTCATTGAACCAAAGTTGGAAAAGGTCAAAACGAAGTTTGAAGCATTACTGAAAACGCATTCATGAAAAAAGACGAAGAA
>MHTR01000002.1 GCA_001823155.1 Candidatus Wildermuthbacteria bacterium RIFCSPHIGHO2_01_FULL_48_25 | reverse complement strand
CACTTAGTTTGGAACGTGCAGGAACCCCAGTCTCCGCCAGTTTTGGTTACACCAGTAATGCTTGGGCAATCTCCTGTTTGAATGAGAAATCCGGTTGCGTTATCGGTGAGAGTAAGGTTTGATCCTGAAATTGTCGCGTTGAATCCATAAATAGCGTTATTGGCGCTGTTTTTTATTTCGACATTGGAAATCTCAACCGTAGCTTCTTTCACGTGAAGCGCTCCCTGGCCAAACGTATTCCCTCCGTACTCAAGTTTTGTATACTGCAAGTCTGCGGTGCTTCCCGATTCAAGCAGTATTTGTTTCCAGTTTCCGCCTGGAGTCCAAGGGCTAAACGTTACTAACTGGCCGACAGTTCCTTGCGTAACTATGTTGCCGTTTACTGTAAGCTGTCTACTTCCCGAAACTAGGCTTGCAAATTTTATAGTTGTTCCTGCTTGTATTGTCAGAGTTTTGCCAGTACTTACTATAAAGCTATCGATGAGATAGGGGATATTGTCTGCTTGCCAAGTTATATTTGTTGAGGCAGAACCTTCCACCAAGATAGCGTCATAGGTATTTTCAGAAGCACTACTTCCTGAAACAGTTCCAGAACCCCCGGTCAACTTGATTGGATAGATATTGTTGGTAAACGTGTTATCGGAAATAGTAGGAGCGCCGGATGAATTTGTATTCCAAATACCGACTGCACTAGTTGATAGAGTGGAGTTTTTTATCGTAGGGCTTCCGCCGTCAATATATATTATTGTAAGATTTGTGTCGCCTAAAACGCCAGAAGCTGTAAGCGCATCAATTACCGAGTTAGAGTTTTTGAGATAGAGTTTTCGTTGGCTGTCGCCGCCGCTGACGGTTGAGTTTCCGAGCGTAATGTCCGAATTTTCAACAAAAATTGCGTAATGGGTAGTAGTGCCACATCCAGATGTCATGCTCGAAGCTTTTTCTACCGTTACATACTGCAGGTTTGAATCCTGGCTTGTTGAGGTGAAGTGAATGCCGCACCATATGTTTGATGCTCCCGGCGGTTTGTATGTTGTAAATACTATTTGATTTGCGCTTGTCCCAACCGCGCTTAACGTGCCAGACACCTCAAGTTTTGCAGCCCCTCCTTTTAATTTTACTGTTACTCCAGGCTCCATAATGAGCGTGTTCCCTGAAGGGATAGTAACCTGGCCATTGCTATAATAAGGTTGGCCCAGCAACGTAAGGGTAAGCGTAGAAAATTCATTAAATCGCAGGTTCGTGAGCTCTGTTTCAGAAAGCGAAACACTATTTGTGTTTTTTGGAGTTCCGTTGATCCAATTATTTGCAAGATAATCTTTTCCATTAAAGGTAATGAGATTGTTTGTCGCCCAGTTTGTAGCTTTTGCGCCCGATGTTTGGGAGTCAATGCGCTCAAGCGAAATATAATTCGGGATTCCTTCTCCTCCGGGCCATGTTCCGTTTGAGTTGCAAAAGGTTTGGTCTACTATATTGTCCAAAGAATCATAGAGATATAACACTTCGCAGGTGTCGTTTGATAAACCGTTCCCGAAACTTTCTTTTGCGTCTGCGGTTTCTGAAGTTGGGTTATCATCTGTTCTTTCGATAAGATAGAAACTATTCGCGCCAATACTTCCTACTAGCTCAATATCGGGCCCATCAGCATCAGACGATTGGAGTTTCCAGCCGGTGAGATCAATACTCGAACCTATGTTGTTATATAGCTCAATCCATTCATCAAATGGATCAGCCTTTGTACCAGCCCACGCGATTTCATTAATAACCACGTTCTTTTCCAAACTTACGTTCGTAGTTGCGCTGGCCGTACTGCTTTCATTCCCTGCCGCGTCCTTTGCCGTCAACGAAAACATATATTCTATGCCATCTTGCGCAGTGAGAGAAACGCTGTTGACGGTAGAATCCAAGGTTATTTCTCCGGCGTTTCCCGTCTGCCAATTTTGCCATGTTCCGGTGGTGAAATATTGCAGAAATATTCCGTCCGCGCTGGGGCTTACTGTATATTGCGCAAAATAGTTATCAATGCCCTGCGCGTCGCTTCCGGTCCACCCTAAATTAAAAAACGCGGTGGTCTGGGTTGTTGAAAGCGAATCAAATACCACCTCTGGCAAGGTGGTATCTGTGCTTGCCGAGCTTGAGTTCTCGCTTGAGCTTGAACTGCTTTGGTTGACGGCTTTGGGCGTTGGATCTTTTTCTTCAAAATCCTGGCTATTGTTGTTGGTATCTTGGTAGCTGCTGCTGTATTTTCTCGCGAGCGACTTTCCCGCCGCCGGATTTAGAGCGGGGGAGCCTTCATAATCTAAAACATTGCCCCAGCCAACTTTGTCTGAAATTTCCCCGTTCGGATTTTTTAGAGCCAGAACATTGTTGTCTGCGAGGGAAGAGGTAGTCACAGTATCCGCGCTACCTTCGAGGCTTGAGCCTTGGCGGGCAATAAGGAAATATCCGTGTGCCGCGATCTGTTCGCCCTCAAACAGTGTTTTCGACACAAAACTGGAAAAGTCGGTTGCAGACTGGGTTTTCTTTTGCAAATACCAATCGTGCAGTTCTACTTTTGAGTCATTGGGATTATACAGCTCAATGAACTCATCGGTTTGTGAGCTGGTACCCGCGGTTTGCACTTCTGTGATGAGGATTTTGAGATAAGTGGGCGTGCCTGCTGATCCTCCAGATGCCGAAGAAGGAGTTTCAGAGCTTTGGGCCGCAGTGGTTTTTTTGAAAGAGGTAAAGCTTGTATCATTAGCGCTAGCCGCGCAGGCAAGTCCCTGGTCTTTAATTTTTGAAAGGGTTGCTTCGCCAATGCCGGAAATCTTGGTTAAGTCATCCACCTTATAAAAGGCTTTCTGCGACCTAAATCCAATAATACTCTGCGCTTTTACGGGCCCAATTCCCGTGAGCTCATTGAGTAACACAGCATTTGCCGCGTTTATATTTATCTGCCCATTTTTGCACCTTTCAAAACTTAGACTGTCTAAGTTTTCCGCGTTCTTCGCTTTTTCTCTTTCCTGTTTTTCCCGCTCCTGCGCCAGCATTCTTGGCACCAATATCTGCGGATTCCTTTGTTCCGGCTGTTCATCCTTATCATCCTTAACCAGGTTAAGGATTCCTTCCGCGGGTTGCGTTTTTTGAGTATTATCATCAGGTAAATTTGCTACGATCGTAGATTTTTTACCCAATGGTTGTTCTTCAATAACAGTTCCGTCATTAAGAATGGTTATGGAAACCCCGGCGCCTGTATTGCTTGGCGAAAGGAAAGAGAGGAAAGAACTAATTTTACCAACGAAAGTTTTGGTTTTTTCCGTTGCCCACGCAATTCCTTGCTGTATCTTTTGCCCAAACTCCGCGACCCTTTTTGAAATAGCTTGCGCAAACCCAACCTCTGTTTTCTGCGCCGCGTTCGCCACGATATATGCTTCAGCAGCTTGCTGAACAACACCCTGCATTTCTTCTTTGAATTGCTGTTTGATTTCTCTTTTTACTCCGAAAGCATCAGTTGACTTTTCCCATTTATTCCATAGATCTGCGAATTGGAGTTGGATTTCATTTTGTTTACTTGACTTTTTAGGGGAATAACGATTCGATATAGGTTCAGATCCCATTTCATAAGCTGCAAATTCCCAAGACTCTTGATGAGAATTTCCCGTTCTCCGTTGTTCAAAGTATCTCCACAAACCATCATAAAAGTTTACCTTTTTTATGTTTTCGATAGCGACTAAAGCAACAATTACCTTGTTGGTCATATCGAAGGTATTCAAAGTTAAAGCAGATATGGGACCCCCGATGTTTTTTGCGATGAGTATTCTAGAGATATCAAATCCGAGTCCTTTGTAATACCCTATGAGACTTATCTGCTGATCTAAAATAGTGTTGAAATATTCTGTTGCCTCCAATTTATATCGCTGGGAAATTACTCTATCTATCATTTCCATTTCATTCACCGCGCTCAAAACAAGCAGGCCGTATGTAATGTCGGTTCCAGCTTCGGTTCCAGTGATAGTTGTATTAAGAACTCTTTTGAATTCGTCGGGCAAAACAAGATTGCCCCAGGTTTTTACCAGATCCAGGGCCAGGTCGATTCGTTTTACGTCTTCACTCTCTATTTTGAAGTTTTTTGCAGAAATTGGGCCTGGAAACAAAAACAAAAACAAAATGAAGGTGGCTATGCCTTTTAGAATGAGAGGTCTAAAGTTTTTTCGAGGAAAGTAAATTACCACTTCCCGGTTAGAATCATTTGTCGTATGTAATCTTCAGAGGCGTTGGTGATTGCGTATGTAGTTTGGGTTTCTTCAAAGAAATATACATACATCCCATTAAGATTAGTATTTTCTTGGGTTTTTACAGTGTTAATTCTACCAACCGTTTCTTGCTGGAAATCGCCTTCTAGTTGAAACGTTTCAAACTCCCTTTCTGCCAGATTGAGTGGACTTAGCTGCTCTTTCTTATCACTGAAACTATTGATAGACGCAAATCTGTTAAGTCCTATTCGTCCAATTATTTCAAGAGTTGCTACGCTATATATTTCTAAGGATTCTTTGGGAGTGTAATAGATCTCTTCTATTCCCTCCCATTCCTTCGGCACCGTAAACTCATACCCGTCAATTTTATTCACTACCTTATATTCATTTCCAAACATGCTTTTTACGACTCGCACGCCGTCGGGGAGGGTTGCGTTTAGATCTTTCACCACGGCCTTGCTGTTTTGCCACATCAAAAATCCGCCTCCCGCAAGAATCGCGGCAAGAATCACAATCGCTATAATCGTTTTCTTATTCATGTAAAACTAAGCTCCGCTTAGTTATTCACACCTAAGCGAAGCTTAGGAGGAAACTAAGGAAACAAATTGCTCCATTGTACGTGAGGCATGCACCCCGTGCAAGCCCACCCTATGGATAACTAGGCCCGGCCTAGTTAAATTAGCTGGAGGTTTTGACTGGGACAGGTGGGTTTGGTATAGTAGGACGATGATGGACAGGCTCGCCTGCCAGCCCGACAGAATCGTTCTGGCGGGCCGGACGGGCAGGGATTTTTTTGTGATATGGATAGAAATTACTTCATAAAACTTGTCTTTGGGACTCACAAAGTGGCTGACCTATTGGTTAAGGAAGGGAAACAGGGAGGCCAGCTGAAGACCGCGGCAAACAGTCTTTTGTCGGATTTGCTATTGATCTGTGAAGAGAATCCGGTAACGCTAGAGCAGAAGAAAAACATTCTTCCCCGAACCCTTCGGGGCATTGGCCAGGTTCAGAACATTCTTAACCAGGTTAAGGACGGAAGCAAAGTAAACCCTCAAAACTTTGCTATTTTGGAGCAGGAGTACAAGAAGATCCCAGATATGCTGGTTGAGTTTTTTGTCTCCCAGAATCTCCTTAACTCGGTTAAGGAGGAAGAAGGGGAAGATACTTTGCAAAAAGTCCCTGAAACTAGGCCGGGCCAAGGTGTGGATAACTTGGCCGGGCCAAGGAAACTTTCTTTAAGGCAGGAGAAGATTTTGGAGTTTCTTAAGGGTAAGGAAAAGGCGCAGGTGTGGGAGCTGCAGAAGATGCTCCCAGAGCCAGTTACCAAGCGGACGCTTCGGCGAGATATGGATGACCTTATGCACAAAGGAAGGGTGGAAAGGCAAGGGGAGTGGAACGGCGTGGTTTACAAACTTAGACAGTCTAAGGAGGAATTGGCAAACTAGGCCGGGCCAAGGTGTGGATAACTTGGCCCGGCCTAGTTTGGTTGCCTAAATGGGAAGGGGTTGATTTTGTGGGGGAAATGTCCTATTATGTCCTAGTACTATATGGAAGAAATTAGAGCGGAATTTAGCAGAATATACGATACGTACAACGGGAAGATCTACCGGTTTATTTACCTTAAAGTGGAGTCCCGGGAAGTGGCAGAAGACCTTGCTTCAGAGGTGTTTTTGGACGCCTGGAAGGCCTTTCAAAAGGGGCAGAACCCCGAACCCAAGATAAAGAACGTGCAGGCGTATCTTTACCAAATAGCCAGGAACGCGGTTTCAGACCACCACACCTCAAAGAAGTTTAAAACCGTATCGGTTGAAGGGCATATGGATATTCAGGATACGGGAGACCCTGTGGAGGAGCAGGCAGCAATTAGTATTGAAATAGAGCGGGTGAGGGGGGTTTTAAAGACCTTGAAAGACGAGTACCAGGACCTTATCATCTGGAAGTACTTGGATGAGCTCACGTACCCTGAAATAGCCCAAATAACGGGCAAAACCGAGGATACGCTGCGCGTGAACATGCACAGGGCTATGCAGGCCCTAAAAGGCAGGCTGGAACCAGGTGTAACGCCAGAGCCGGTTTTGGGGACATAGATATACTGAGACCAACTATGGTTGAGGTCAAACCTCTACAGCGTAATGCCCAGTCGAGGTTCGACCTCTACAACGTATGCGGGAAAAAGACATTATCGCAAAATTCACTATTCTAAAGCAAATTGAGCCCAGACAAGAATGGGTGCGTTTGACTAAACAAAGGATAATGGGAGTACCGATACATGAGCGTTTCGGCTTTATTGATATCGTGTCCTATCCTTCATTCTTCAGGATTTCCAACCTGTCCTATCTGGTTAGGAAGCCGGCATTTGCCTTGGCAGCCTTTATATTGCTTTTGGCAGGAGGCGTTGCCTTGCAGGTGACCAACCAGAAACTCCAGAACGGCCTTTCTTTGGCAGAAGAGGAGTACCAAGACACCTTGGCGAGTTTGGAACTTGCCCAGGCGCAGCTGCAAGAATTGAGAGTTGCGGTTGAAGATAACGATACCGAGAAGGTATCGCTTGCCGTAAAGAGTTTTGAAGAGCGGAACGCCCAGGCCTCAAAAGACTTTGTGAAGCTTGTGGAAAACTCATCTAAAAAGGCTTTACAGGCAGGCATGAAGCTAGTACAATTGCAAAAAGAGAAATCTCAGCTGGAGAGAGTTTTAGGCACGACTCTTGGGGAAGAAAAGAACGAAGAATTGGAAAACGCGACAAAGACTCTGATCGAACAGGAGCTTTCTGATTTGGAAAATCGAACGTTAACCGAAGAACAGCAGCAGCTTTTCGCGGAGGCAAAGGCAGCTTACGACGATGCTGATTACGCGACTGCCCTGGAAAAAGTCTGGATGCTGTCCCAATAATTATTTTGATACCGAATAAAGAAAATCGGTCCAAAGGTCGAAACTCAGTTAGTTAAAAGGTCATTCGATTAAATTCAAGAAATTGAGAATTACAAAATGAGTCAATTACGAAAGATTATCTTAACTGCAACGATTGCGGTTGTGGCTGTGGGAGTTGTAGTGCCCGGCGGCTCTGCTTCAGCAGTAACTGCTGACGAGCTCCAGGCGCAGATCACCGCCCTTTTGGCGCAATTGCAGTCATTGCAGTCTCAGTTAGCGCAAGTAGGCGGCACGCCCAGCGCAGGAACAGGAGCTTGTGCAGGAATATCCTTCACAAGAAACTTGGCTGTTGGAAGCTCTGGAACCGATGTCAAATGCTTGCAGTCGATCCTGAACCAGTCTGCTGACACGCAAGTGGCAGCTTCTGGAGTGGGTTCGGCAGGGAGCGAAACTGTGTACTTTGGTAACCTTACCAAAGCCGCAGTAGTGAAGTTCCAGAACAAGTATGCTGCTGAAATCTTGGCTCCTGTTGGATTATCCGCAGGAACAGGATTTGTAGGAGCATCAACACGAGCGAAATTAAACACGATGGTTGGAGCAGCGCCTTCACCGACGCCCACCCCAACCCCCGGAACGCCTCCACCTCCTCCAGTAACTACTGGAATATTCATGGTGTCGTTGGCTTCCGACACTGCAGCAGCAGGGACTGTTGTTGACGGGCAAGGACTTGCCCCATTGGCAAAGTTTGTCTTCAGCAACGGAACAAGCAGCGCGGTGACGGTAACAAACCTGAAGTTGAAGAGGTTGGGAGTATCAGCAGACGCGTCCCTTACGAACATTTATTTGTTCGACGGTGCACAGCGCTTGACTGATTCAGCAACCGTTTCTTCGGGTGTCATTACCTTCAACGCAAGCAACGGAATTTTCGCGGTTCCCGCGAACAGCTCCAAAACCATTACGGCAGGGGCTGACATTGACGGAACAAGCGGAGAAACTGTTGGACTCGGAATTACCGCAGCTTCTGACATTACTGCTTCAGCCGCAGTTTCAGGAGTATTCCCATTGAACGGGAACCTCATGACTTTGGCTACGGCAACATTGGCAGGAGTGCAATTCGCGGTAGATGCCAGCACAACGCCTGGTACGAATACCGATCTTAATCCCCAGAACGACCTTACGGTTTGGCAGAACGCGGTTCAAATCACCTCGAGAGCCGTGGACTTCAGCAGAATTGCTTTCCGCAACATTGGAAGCGTGGATTCAGACGATCTTCAGAACTTCCGCTTCTACATAGACGGAGTGCAGGTTGGGAACGCGATTCCCCTGCTTGACGCAAACGGCTACGTGACGTTCGACACCACTGCAACTCCAAAGAGATTGGAGACTGGAACAAGAACCTTCAAACTCGTTGCCGACATTATTGGCGGGTCTTCAAAGACCTTCCGCTTCTCCGTAAGGGTAGCGGCAGACGCCACTATGGTTGACACGCAGTATGGAGTGAACGTACTGGCAACAGAGGCAAGCTCTGGTTCATTCCCTGTACAAGCAGGGCAGCAAACCATTGCTTCTGGAACCATCACCTTCACAAAGAAGTCAACTTCTTTGTCGGGTGATGTGGTAGATTCAGCTTCCGCAGTGGCTTTGGCCACCTTTGAAGTAAAGGCGGCAGGTGAGCCCGTGAAGATCGAGACATTGAGAGTTTCGATCTCAGCAACAGACTCTGCAGACGCAGCAACGACTGATGTAGATGAGTTGCGCAACGGCCAGTTGTATGCCAACGGCGTGCAGGTAGGTTCAACGGCAGACATCTTTGAGGATTCCCACACAACTACGTACACAACGTACAACCTGGGAAGCTCTTTGATAGTCAACCCCGGATCTCCTGTAGAGCTTGTTGTGAGAGCAGACATCTTTGATTCAGATGGAACCAACGACATTGACGCAGGTGACAAGTTGAGAATAAACATCGAAGGAGCTTCAGATCTTGACAACGCCATTGGTACGATTTCCGGAGCCACCATTGACGCTCCTGGATCAGATTCGAACGGAAACTTTGTTTCCGTCGCGACTGGAGGATTGACCCTGTCTAAGTACACGGCATTCCCCAACACGACCTACGTGCTTCCGTTGTCAGAGAAGAAATTGGGACACTTCGTGATGAGCGCCAACACGACAGAAGCAGTGAACTTAAACACAATCACTATTGACTACGTGACTGGCGACGACACGAACCTTACCAACCTCTTCGTGAAGTTCGGCCCCGCAGGCAGCTTGCAGACAACCGCGGCCAAGTCAACCGTTTCCACGACCGATAGCGGAGACGTTAACAGCCAAGGGAACGACTTCTCGGTGAACTACACTATGCCTATAGGGCAGAGCCTTCACCTTGAGGTGTACGGTAACGTTTCAAGCGCTGAAACCGAAACGATCGTACGCGTGAACATGCAGGTCACAGGAGTGACCGCGAGTTCAGCCACGACAGTCTACGGAACAGGTTCTGCCGCGGCAACAAGAGTAGAAGGCCAGACCATTACCTACGGGAGTGGAACCTTCACCGTTGCCAAAGATGGAACCTCTCCGTCCGACGCATTGGTAGCAGGCAATCAGACAGCAACGAATGCCAGATTCAAGTTCACCGCGCAGAATGAAAGCTTCACTCTGACCGAACTGTTCTTGAAGCTTGCAAGCGGCAAATCAGCCGCGGTTGATTCGGCGATCCTGAAAGACGGCTCTACGGTGTTGGCTACTCTGCCGTTTGGTACGAACGCCGATTCAGACAGCAACAACGTTACCGACAGCGTAGCGTTTACCGGATTGACTGTCGTGGTTCCTGCCAACTCAAGCAAAGTGCTTACAGTTGACTTAGACCTCGCAGACGTGTCTACGAACTTCAGCACCACAGGACTCGCGCTTCAGCTCACTGTAGACGAGATGAAGTTCTTGAGCTCTGCTGGGACTGAAACCACAGACGCCACTCCTGGGATTGGAGGCACCAACCCAGCCGGAAACACCCAGATCGTGTTCAAGGGATATCCTTTGATCACGTCTGACAATGCCGGCTTGAGCGGAACCTTCACGAACCTCTCCACAACCGATCTGTACAAGTGGAAAGTAAAGGCGACCGGTGGCAGCCTTGCGATCAAGCAATTCAAGTTCGCGGTTTCCTTCACTGATGTGAACACGCAGGACTTGAAGGTTGACCAATTCACGCTCTTCAAAGGCGCATTGAACATCACGGGTGACGTGACGATGCGAGAAGAAAGCGGGAACAGCGTTGAGTCAACTACGCACTCGGTGAGTGAAAGTACTGACGGAGCAGACGTACTCTTCATCGCATGGGATGACGACAAGGAAGACACGATTGGATCTGGAGAAGAAGTGACGTACACCCTTAAGGGCGTACCCGCAGGCTTCAACAGCGTATCCGGTTCAAAAGACAGTGTCGCCTTCACCCTTGTTGCAGACAATGAAGAATCTGCCGGCGTAGTGAGGAAGTTCATCGCGAGAGACGCGACCCTCAACACGCTTGAG
>MHTR01000001.1 GCA_001823155.1 Candidatus Wildermuthbacteria bacterium RIFCSPHIGHO2_01_FULL_48_25 | reverse complement strand
AAATCCTGTTCAATGCGGTCTGCGATTTCTTTTGCCATTTTCTGGGCAGTGAGATCGTCAACTTCTCCGGGTTTCACGAACACCCGAATTTCCCTTCCTGCCTGAATGGCGTACGCTTTTTCAACTCCCTGGAACGAAGAAGCCAATGTCTCCAGTTCTCCAATGCGCTTCAAATAGTTCTCAAGAGTGTCTTTTCTCGCTCCGGGGCGGGAAGCGGAAATGGCGTCTGCCGTCTGTACCAAAATAGCTTCCACTGATTCATACGGAAACTGCTCGTGGTGGGACTTCATGGCGTCAATAACCTCTTTCTCCACTCCGAACTTTTCCAAAATTCTCATTCCAATTTCAACGTGAGAACCTTCCACCTGGTGGTCAAGCGCTTTCCCAATATCGTGGAAGAGCCCTGCTTTTTTGGCAATAGTCATGTTCACACCAATTTCAGCAGCCAAAGCAGAAGACAGGTGAGCCACTTCAATTGAGTGAAGCAGCACGTTTTGGCCATAGCTTGTTCTGAATCTCAGGCGCCCCAAGAGCTGAATGAGCCGCGGGTCCAAACCCACAATCCCAAGGTCGAACACCGTGGCTTCTCCCGCTTCTTTCATTTGCTGGTCTACCTCTGTTTGCGCTTTTGCCACCTCTTCTTCAATTCTCGCGGGCTGTATCCTGCCGTCTTTAATAAGCCGCTCCAAAGCGACTTTTGCGACGTGTCTTCGAACAGGGTCGAACCCGGATATGACAACGGCTTCAGGAGTTTCATCGACAATGACCTCAACTCCCGCGGCCCGTTCCAGGGCGCGGATATTCCGTCCTTCTTTCCCGATTATTTTCCCCTTGAGCTCTTCAGAAGTAAGCGCCAGGGTTGTGGTGGTGAGCTCTTGCGTTTGGGGAACCGCGTTCTTCTGAATGGCATAGGCAATGATTTCTTTGGCGCGCTGCAAGAACCGTGTTTCTCCTTCTGTTTCCAGTTTCTTGATGCGTTCCATTATTTCCTTTCCGTGCTGTTCCTCAGTTCTTCGGTACAACTCCTCCAAGGCCTCTTTTTCAGAGAGACCTGCCATGGTTTCGAGCTTTTTGATGACTTCTGCTTTTCCCTTTTCCAGTTCTTCTTTTCCTTTCTCGAGCGTTTCCCGTTTTAGTTGCAAATCCTTTTCTTTCGCGTCAAAGTCGGAGAGCTTTCTGTCGAAAGCCTCCTCTCGTTTCAAGAGAAGCTGTTCTGTTTGCAGCAGAGATTTTCTCCGCTCGTCTTCAGCTGCCTTTGCTTTGTCTGATACTTCCTGCGCCCTCTCCTTGGCGCTTTCTACGAGTTTCTTCGCGGTTTCTTCGGCCTCCGCGATGCGCTTCTTGAGTTTCTCCTCAATTGAGCCTGCTCGAGACCGTGCGATCGACTGCCTTGCGACATATCCCAAAACGAGCCCCAGGGCCAAGGCAAGAGCCCCCAGAGCGGCGAGGGTTAACGGATTCATAGATTATGTTGATCGATTGGACTGTGTGCATTGCAAATCCAAAGGTCAAGGTTACTAGACTAATACCTTGTTCATAGCACACTTTTACGCAACAGTAAAGAGGAGAACGAGAGTTGAAATCCCAATAGACAAAGTGGCTACGAGAAACAGCGCGAATATTTCGCCCCGCTCCAAACTCAAAGCCCGCAGCACAAAGGTAAGAAGAAAACACGCAAAGAGGGCAAAAAGCGCGAAAAGAATAATGAGAACATCCATGGGGATTATTTCCCGTCAATGACCTCATCAATGAGGCCGTATGCTTTTGCTTCCTCGGGAGTCATGTAAAAATCGCGGTCAGTGTCTTTTTCCACTTTCGCGAGAGATTGCTTGGTGTGCTTTGAGATAATGGAGTTTAACCGCTCGCGTATCTTTACTATTTGCTTTGCCGTTATTTCAATTTCCACTGCTTCTCCGGTCACGCCTCCCGCAACCTGGTGGAGCATGATCTGCGAATTGGGAAGCGCGAAGCGTTTTCCCGCGGTTCCCGCCCCAAGCAGCACTGCTCCCATGGAGGCTGCCATGCCAACGCACACCGTTGACACCGGGCACTTGATGTACTGCATGGTGTCGTAAATGGCTAACCCCGCGGTCACCGAACCTCCGGGGGTGTTGACGTAGAACTGAATGGGTTTTGTAGAATCACGAGAAGCCAGAAACAAAAGCTGCGCGATGATGGAGTTCGCGACCATGTCGTTAATGGGAGCTCCCAAAAAAATGATGCGGTCTTTAAGAAGCCTTGAATAAATATCGTACGCGCGTTCTCCGTATTGCGATTTCTCAATGACCGTGGGAATGAGATTCATCCCGTTAGAGATAGGAAACGCTTTTACGCAAAGCGTTTCCGTCGGTTACGGATATAGACATAAGACTGGTTGTGTACCTTGCTCTTGGAATCATGTATTTGTAAGTAGATGAGGTGCAATCTCTAACGGGATTCATGTTCTTTTATGTTATTCCTCTTTCTTTTCTTCTGCAACTTCCTCCTCGGGCGCCGTGGCTTCAGTAGAGGCAGGTTCCTCCAAAGACACATCTTTCCCTCCAGGAGTTCTCACGTCTATCTTCCAGCCGGTCAGTTTGGCGGCAAGACGAACATTCTGGCCTTCTCTTCCAATGGCTAACGAAAGTTGGTCTTCTTCAACCAAGGCAACGGCCCGGTTCTTTTCGTGTACTTCCACGTCCACCACTTTGGCAGGGGACAGGGCGTTTGCGATAAAGTTCTTGGGGTCTTCTGCGTATTCAATGACATCGATTTTTTCCCCTCCCAGTTCGTTGATAACCGCAGTCACCCTGGTTCCTCTTTGACCCACCATAGAACCCACGGCATCCACTCCGTCTGCTAAGGAAAAAGCAGCTATCTTGGAACGGGAACCCGGCTCTCTTGTGATGGCTTTTATCTCAACGGTCCCTCCTTGAATTTCCGGAACCTCCAACTCAAAGAGCTTAGAGATGAGTTTGGGATACGCGCGCGACAGCATGATCTGCGGGCCGCGCGTGCTGTCTTGCACTTGCAAAACATAGAACTTCAGGCGCTGGCCTGGCCGATAAAACTCTCCTGGGGTTTGTTCTTCCCGGGGAAGCGCTCCCAAGGTTTTTCCTAGATCAATAAGCACGGTGGAACCTTCCAGGCGCTGTACGACTCCCGAGACAAGCTCTCCCTCTTTTTGCTTGAACTCGTTGAGAATCATGTCGCGCTCAGCTTCCCTGATTTTCTGCAGAATAACCTGTTTGCCTGTTTGGGCGGCGATCCTTCCAAAGTCAGCGTGCGTTTGGAGTTTTGTTTCAATGGTCTCTCCCGGCTTTGCTCCCTTTTTCAGTTTCTTGGCGTCTTCTACCATAACGTGGCGCTCAGGATTGAAACGCACCTTCTTTTCTTCGCTTGGAGTTTCTTCCTCTTCAAGGATCACTCTTTTCTCCTGCCCGTCTGGCACGCGGGCCTGCAGCTCAGCCAGCTCTTCTTCAGAGTAAATCATGGAATCATCCACCACGGTTTGCACCTGCCAAAAATCTATCTTTCCTGTTTTGGGGTCGAGTTTTGCGACAACAACCTGGCCGCGCTTTCCGTATTCTTTCTTGTACGCGGAAGCCAGGGCCTGCTCAACCATGTCAAAAACCACCTCTTTGGCTAATCCTTTTTCAGAAGAGATGTGGTCAACAAGCAATGCGAGATTTTTTAAGTCAATCATGCGCGTATTCGCGTATTGTTAGAATTTAAAATCCGCTTTCCAGCGGACATCTCAATCGTTTCATCCAGTACTTACTATATATCATAGGGCACAAAGGGAGTCAAGAAAAAGTTCGGGCCCCGAAGATGCTTTGCACCTAAGGGGCCCATGGCCTTTCATCGACGACTATGTAGGTCACTTGTTCGCCGCTACGGCGGCATGAAACCGTTCATCCTTGCCTCCTCCGCGATGTGCGGAATTCCGATTGTCGCGCCTCCCTCACCCGAGAGAGGCGGGACGACCTGGCCGCGTCAGCGGGGCCGGCGCGTCGTCGGCTTGCCGGGCTTCCCGGTGGCGCGGCCGCGCGGGGTCGACGTGGTCTCGCCGTCGTGGGCGCCGTCGTCGATCGGGTGGATGTCCTGCTTGGAAATAACGTCACCTTCTTGGGGCGTGGTTCGGGTCTCGGACGGACCTGCTTTGGACATGTATGATGCCTATTCCTTTCTCCCGCCTTGTGGCGGAAACTCCTCGGCATACTCTCTGTACGCCAATAGAAAAGAGTATAGCACGAGGGATATTTTTTGTCAATATCCCCCCTCTGGGAGGGCGGAAACGCAAGATTATCGCGCTCAGTGCGTCAACATCATTTGATAGGAGAATGGTTTCTCCATGGGAAAAAGGGGCGTTCTAAATTGTCGACGCCACCGGCGCTGTCATAGCAACCGAGTGAGGATGTGTGAAGACGGTCTTCACACATTTACTCCCAGAAAAGAAAAGTCTCTGCAAGGGATATCCTTTACAGAGATTTTTCTTTTGTTGTGGACCTGGCGAGAATCGAACTCGCGCCTCCGCAATGCGAATGCGGCGTTTTACCACTTAACTACAGGCCCCTTTACAGAATCGTTGCGTAGCTTTCCGCTGTATCTCTACATACCTTTTGAAGGTCTGCTCCGTCAAGGGAAGCGCAGAGCTCTTTTGCCTGAATATCTGAGTGGAAGTACGAGATGAAATCCTTTACTGCCCCAATAACGCAGTTGGAGCGCTGCGTAAAGTCCTTGCCGAGGTTGCAGGTTGCTTTTGTCTGCTCAACATTGCTCAAACTCCTTCCCGAAGCATCCCTCCCCAAGCTCACGTAGCAGGTGTCGCGATACCCTTGTTCAGCCTGGCTGCACAAATCAAACACTTTCTCAAAATCTCCGAACGTAACCTTGAGCATGTACGAAGTCTGCATAAGATAACAGGTTCCTTTGTATTGTTCTCCCACCGCGTTGCATGGATATAAAGGTTCTTCGGGCCTTAGGTATTTTGTGTAGTGATTTTTATTATCAATGATCACATTCTCCATGAAAGCTCCCGACCAGCACGATGCTGCTTCCCAAGAATCATTCAGGATGTCGCAGGTTTCCAGTGACTGGAACAGCTCGTTGTTGGTTACTGCCATAACCCCGTGGCCCAAGCCGTGCACGCAGTTGTAATGGTCAAAACCGTAGGCCCGCGCGTCACGCAATCCTTCGCAAATATTATTCATCTCGCTTTCGAGTTTTGAATACCCAATGCGGCCAATGACCCCTTCCAGCACCCCGTGATAGTAGCCAGACCAGCAAAAGCTGTCTCCTTTGGCGTAGGCCTCAGACACGTCGGGGTACAGAGTTGCCGCGGCGTTTCCGACCACATGGGTTAAAGGATGGCACTGCGTCTGCACGTATGCGTTCTTTGGGTATTCTGCTCTCAGTAACGCAAACGCGGCGGCAACGCCTTCATTATGAGTAAGGTCTGAAAAAACTTTTTCGTAGCAACTAAAATCTGCCTGCTCTTGCCCCACGCAAAGCGAAGGATTTTGCGCTTCAGAACCGGAAACGTTGGAAGATTCGTTTCTCGTCTCTCCCGAAACGATCTGATTGGCAAAACGCGCGAGACTTTCCTCGCTTCCTTGAGAAACAGGCGGCTGCTCTTTTTTCAAGAACACGTTCCAACCCGCTATCCCTATTCCAACACCAGCAAGGAGCGCTGCTCCCAGTACTAGCTGTTTCATGTCGGGGAGCCGGGAATTGAACCCGGATCGCACGCACCCGAAGCGTGTATACTGCCGTTGTACGACACCCCGATTTATGACTTCTTTTGAAGAACCGTAACGTATTGGGGGGTAAAGCGCACGGGGAAGTGGCTTTCCACGTGCTCCAATCCAAGAGACGAGGCCATTGCCGCAATCTTACGCGGGTTGAGCTTGTTCACGTGAATGTCCAAAGGGTTCTTCCACATTACTAAAGCTGAAGGAATGGCGAAAAGACCACGGATAGGTTCTGCCGGGTAAAACAACACAATGCGGCCGCCCGGCCTCAAAACCCTCGCCATTTCTTCAAATGCTTTTTTGAGGTTTGGTATGTGCTCGATAACGTGCAGGCTGTATATCTTGTCGAACGAAGCGCCTGGAAACGTCAGTTGCGTTGCGTCCATAAGAGCGGTCTCAACACCCGCTGTCCTGTTTTCAATGGCGTAGGGGTTCACGTCAATTCCAAAGGCCTTGGTGCCTAGGTCAACGATTTTTTTCAGCAAGCGGCCCCTATTGCACCCGATTTCCAGTATCTTCTCCCCTTGTCGAGGCTGAAGATATTCGACGAGCGCAGGAAGATTGGTTGTATCGTAGTGTAAAAGACAGAACGTATAGAGTTTTGAAGCGTAATCCATATGCTGCGTTTATTCCATTACGTAAACCGCGTGGCTGAAATATTCCGAGTGGCACTGGACTTTGGAGCAAAATCCTCCCAGGAACGAAGACCATTTCTCTTTGCTCCGATGATGCAGCCCAAGAGGCATTCCGTAGAGCAGCCACTGAAGATTGTCGTTAATATTCGCCCATAGCTTCATATACGCGCTGTCGTGCGCCTCTTCCAGCACCACAACTTTTTTCGCGACGCGGTTCGCTTCGCGCAGCAGTTCTTCCTCGTTCTCGCTGTGATGCAAAACGTCGACCAACAGCGCCACATCAAATTGCTTATCTCCATGCGGGATGTGTTTGCCGTCGAACAGAACAAGCGGAAGATCGGTAACATTCCAGTCAATCACGTCAAGAAGCTGCACCCTTGCGTATGAAGAGATCTCCTTGGCGAGTATGCCGCTCCCGGATCCAATGTCGAGCACGTAAGATCCCTTTGGGATGTGGGGCAAGAGAAGTTTCGCAAGGCGTTTCGAACGCATCTTCCACCAAAAGTCTAAAAACCTGGCTACTGGCTTCCTCCACGTAAAGCGTAAAGCTATCTCGTTGGCTGTCTTCCTGTTCATCGTACCTTTTCTATGTTACCCAATATTTCTGTTTTGTCATTTCGTCGCGTCTTGTTTCGACATCGGCGCGTCCCTTTTTCGCTTGTTCCGAGAGCTTCTGGAGCTCTTTATCAGAAAGCCTTCCCAGCGCGACAATCCGCGTTTGCAAGAACTCTTTTTTGTTGTTCTTGGGATTTTCCAGAACTTCTTCCAGAAGAATATCCAGGATCTGGCCCACCTTGGGCCCTGGCTCAAGCTTCAATGTTTCCATAACTTCATCCCCTTTGACTGCCAGCATCTTTGGCAGAATAGGGTCTTGCGACACCTTTTCCAGCATATACCGAAGATGGCGCAATTTGTAGGGCTCGGCCTTGGGAACTCCAGACCCAATGCGGTCTGCTTGTCTCACCTGCAAGAGCTCTTCAACGCTATCACTTCCAATGTTGCGCGCCAGCTTTCGAACAGAATAATCCGTTACCTCCCCTACATTATAGTAGAACATGTGATAGCGGATGAGCTTTGCCACCTTTTCTATAGTTTTTTGAGGGAAGCGGAGTCTTGAAAGAATATCCTTTGCCATGCGTTCGCCCACCACTTCGTGGCCGTGAAAGGTTGAATCAAGGCCTTCACCCTTCTTCACCCTGGGTTTCGCAACGTCATGCAGTAGGGAAGCAAGTCTCACTTCAAGACTCCAGCCCTTTTGAACCGCGAACTCGAGTGAACGGATGTTGTGCTCCCATACCGTGTATTTGTGGTGCTTGTTCTGGCTTACTCCCCAGCCCTCGAGAAGCTCGGGGACAATAAAAGAAAGCAGGCCCAGGTCTTGCAGTTCTTGCACCGCCTCGAACGCCCGTTCCGACATCACGAGCTTCACAAACTCGTCGCGCATGCGTTCCTGGGATATTTCCTGCAAAAGAGACGCGTTCTTTTGAATGGCATTCCGCGTTTCCGGCTCCAGGGAAAAGCCTAGTGTCGCGAAGAACCGTACTCCGCGCAGCATGCGCAGGGCGTCTTCCTGGAAACGCTCTTCCGCGCTTCCCACGGCGCGAATGAGTTTTGCTTTGAGATCTTTCTGTCCTTCGAACGGATCCACGATCTCCAATCCTAAGCGAAGCTTAGGATGCTCCTGTCCTAAGCTTCGCTTAGGACGCAAGGCGATTGCGTTCATGGTAAAATCGCGGCGCAAAAGGTCTTCTTCCAGGTTCTGCGCGTACTTCACCTCTTCGGGCCTTCTCCTGTCCTGATACTTGAACTCGGTGCGGTAGGTGGTAACCTCGATCTCTTTGAGTTTGGGGTTCTCGCTCTCGGTTTTTACCGTAACCGTGAAAAACTTGTTGTCGTAAAAGTTCTCGGGGAAAAGCTTCTGCACGTCTTCGGGAGTCGCGTTGGTAGCGACATCCCAATCTTCGGGTTCTTTTTTCCGCAGCAAGTCGCGAACGCAGCCGCCCACCACGGCGGCCTCGAACCCGTTTTTACTAAGCGTTTCCACCACTGTTTCAACTTCTTGAGGTATTTTCATAATCCTTTTTGTGTCCCCGAGAGGAATCGGACCTCTATCGCTGGGTTCGAAGCCCAGAACTCTATCCGTTAAGCTACGGGGACGCGTTATTCATAAGTTTAGCTTAAAAAGTTGAAGAATTCAATGCATGAGGTATAGTGGGGAAATGAGGAGTTTCATGTTTATCGCAATAATCGTAGTGGGTGTTCTTGCAGTAGGAAGCTTGGCTGAAGCTGCCAACGGCTTGATTCCTTGCGGAGGAGCAGGGCAAGACCCATGCAACCTCTGCCATGTATTCCAGCTCGGCACAAACATCATCAACTTCTTTTTGTTCCCTGGTTCGGCCAATAGCGGATTCGCGATCGTTCCTTTGATAGCGTCGTTCCTGTTTGTGGTAGGCGGGTTTACCATGCTCACCGCGGCAGGAAGCCCGGAGCGCACCAACAGAGGCAAAGTCATATTGACTACAACGGTCATTGGCCTCATCATTGTATATGCCTCGTGGATCTTCGTGAACACGATATTCCAGGCCATGGGAGTCGCCGAATGGGCGGGCCTTGGAAACTGGTGGCAGATCTCGTGCGGCGTTCAATAAACTCCGCCCCCATAGCTTAATGGCAAAGCTGTGGACTCTTAATCCACTGATGAGGGTTCGATTCCTTCTGGGGGCACCAATATAATGGAAAACATTCAAATGCTATCACCCAAGGCGACGCTACCTTCCGCGTTCAAACTTCTCGGAGGCGCGCTTTCGTTTTATAAAGCCCATTGGCCCGTTCTCGCGGGAGTTATGGCGATTCCTTTTGTTATCGGAACGTTTCAATTTTGGGGCGGAGTTGAGATTATTGTAGGACTCTTGGCGTTACTCTTTGGTTTCCTTTCCGTGGGCGCGCTCATCACGGTAATGGCTGCAAAAGGAACTCCTGAAAAAGGAGTTGTGGGGGCGTATGAGAACGCGATACGCATGCTTGTATCATACGGCTGGGTAAGCATTCTCACCACGCTTGCCGTCTTGGGCGGGCTTGTATTGTTTGTCATCCCGGGCCTCGTGCTCTCTCTATGGCTCACATTCGCCCCATACATATTGTTCACCGAGAACAAGAAAGGGCTTTCTGCCTTAACCGCGAGCTATGCATACATTAAAGGATATTGGTGGAGCGTGGTGTGGCGCATTGTGTTTATTGGCGTGCTGTCCATACTCATCCAGGCAGGGCTCACGGCTCTTGCCACGAGCGCCGTGCATTCAACGCAGCCTGGAATACCGCAATTTTTCCAACTCGCAGTCATCCATTTCTTGGTCATTCCCGTGAGTATTGCCTACGCGTACGGCATATACCAGGCCGTGCGCGAGGTAAAAGCGCAGCATCCGCTTGAAGCGAACGAGGCAAGGTTCAGAACCGCCATCAAGGTGTTTATCGCGCTTGGCATTGTCGGCATATTCGCCCTCATTGCTTTTGCTGGATTTATCATAGCCCTCTTAGCCAACTCCTCTCTGTAGGAAGCCCAAGACAGGGTTTTCTTGCGGATTTTTAGTTTTTATGCTACGCTGTTTTCATGTTGAAACAACAAGACAAACTCAAGGTAATTGAGAAATACAAAGTGCACGAGAAAGACACCGGAAGCCCGGAAGTGCAAATAGCCCTTGTTTCAGAAGAAATCGGGAAGCTGCTTTCGCATTTGAAAAAGCACGCCAAAGATTTCTCTTCAAAGCGGGCGCTCTTGAAACTGGTGGCCAGGCGCAGAACGCTTTTGGGGTATTTAAAGCGCGAAAACCCGAAGCGCCACGCTTCGTTCGTAAAAGCGCTTGGAATCAAGGCATAACACGATGACGCTTAAGAACAAAGACCAGAGAGTTGCAGTTTTTATTGACGTACAAAACCTCTACCACTCGGCAAAGAACCTGTACCAAACACGCGTTAACTTCGGAGAAGTTCTCAAAGACGCTGTCGCGGGGAGACGGCTCATTCGCGCTTTTGGATACGTGGTGCGCACCAAAACAGGGGAGGAAAAACCATTTTTCGAGGCATTATTGAAGCTCGGCATTGAAACCCGCACCAAAGACCTCCAGGAATACTATGGCGGCCTGAAAAAAGCTGATTGGGACGTGGGAATCGCGGTTGACGCCATCAAAACGTCTTCAGCTGTAGACGTTATTGTGCTAGTGTCTGGAGATGGAGACTTTGCCCCTTTGGTGGAGTACCTCAAGAACCACGGAAAGCGGGTTGAGGTAATGGCGTTCGGAAAATCCACGTCTTCCAAGCTGAAGGAAATTGCTGACGAATTCTTGGATCTGGAAACTACGGTAGATAAATATCTTTTGAAACAACGAAAATGGCTTCTTCCGCTGAGATAATACAAATAGGGGATAAGGAAGTTTCTTTTGAGGTGACCCCGCTCGCCGAGCACGCCAATGGCGCCGTATTAATGCGCATGGGTGACACGGTTCTTTTGGTGACCGCGGTAATGGGGAAAAATATGGCAAACCAGGGATTTTTCCCTTTGTTTGTGGAATACGAAGAGCGGTTTTACGCGGCAGGAAAAATCCTCGGCTCGAGGTTCGTTCGAAGAGAAGGAAGGCCCACAGATGAGGCCATTCTCACAGCAAGAGTCATTGACCGAGCTATTCGGCCCTTGTTCCCCAAGGAACTGCGAAAGGAGGTGCAGGTTATCGCGACGTGTCTTTCATGGGACGCTACCTATGACCCAGACATTCTGGGCCTCATGGGAGCTTCGTTCGCTCTCTCTATTTCAGACATTCCGTGGAAAGGGCCCTTGGGAGCTGTTCGCGTGGGAAGAGTAGACGGGAAGTTTGTTGCCAACCCTTCCTATGAAGAACGGAGCAAGAGCGAGCTCGACCTTGTGGTTGCGGGCGTCAAAGACAACAACGACGTTATCATAAACATGATCGAAGGGTCTGCCAACGAAGTGCCAGATGACATTATGCTGGAAGCTCTGCAATTCGCAAAGCCGCTCATTTCACAAGTCATTGAATTCCAGGAAAACAAAGGGAAAGCATTCCAAAAAGAAAAAGCATTACTCGCAACCCCAGAAAAGGACGAGGCGTTTTTGCAAGAGATGCAGTCTCGCATCGGCTCGAAGTTGAAAGACGCTCTGTTCCAAGGAGACAAGAAAACCAGGATGGATTCGGTGAACGCGTTCAAAGACGAGGTGGCTGCAGCCATGGAAGAAACGAATCCTGGAAAAGGGAACGTGGTGCAGGACTTCTTTGAAGAAGAAATTGACAGATTGGTGCACGAAGCAGCTTTGAAAGAAGGGAAGCGCGTGGATGATAGGAAGCTTGACGAAGTGCGGCCGCTTTCTGCCAGAGCAGCGATGCTTCCCAGAACCCATGGTTCCGGGCTCTTTGAGCGGGGCCAGACCAGAACGCTTTCTATTCTTACCTTAGGGGCTCCGGGAGACCAAAAGCTCTTGGAGGGCATGGAGTTCATCGGAAAGAAACGGTTCTTGCACCACTACAACTTCCCTCCCTACGCGCCTGGAGAAGTAAAGCCCATGCGGGGGCCCGGAAGAAGGGAAATAGGGCACGGTATGCTCGCGGAAAAAGCGCTCCTGCCCGTCATTCCAAGTGTAGTTGATTTCCCCTACACCATTCGCATTGTGACAGAAGTGGTATCTTCAAACGGTTCTACGTCCATGGCGTCGGTGTGTTCTTCTTCTTTGGCTTTGCTTGACGCGGGAGTCCCCATTAAGCGGCCGGTTGCAGGCATTTCAATGGGTTTGATGCAAGACGATAATGGGAAGTATGCCCTGCTCACTGACATCCAGGGCCCTGAAGACCACCATGGTGACATGGACTTTAAAGTAGCGGGAACCAAGGAAGGAATAACCGCCATACAGCTTGATGTTAAGGTGAAAGGAATCACGGAACAGATAGCGAAAGAAGCGTTCGCGGCGGCAAAAGCAACACGAATAAAAATACTCGACGAAGTTATTGGAAAAGTACTGGAGAAACCACGAGAGAAGCTCTCTCCGTTCGCTCCCAAGATTTTTGTGTTGCAGATCAACCCCGAGAAAATCGGCATGGTTATTGGAAGCGGAGGAAAAACCATTAACAAAATAGTGGAGGAGTTTGGAGTTGAGATAGATATTGATGACACAGGCGAAGTATTTGTGACCGGGAACGACGAAGAAAAAGCTCGGCTTGCCATGGAAACCATTAAAGGTATTGTGAAAGAAGTGGCAATAGGGGAGTTTTACGCCGGCAAAGTGCGGAGGATTCTCGACTTTGGAGCGTTCGTGGAGTTCGCCCCTGGCCAGGAAGGCCTGGTGCACATTTCTCAGCTCGACAACAGGAGAGTCGCGAAAGTGACCGACGTGGTGAACGTGGGAGACGAGGTGCGTGTGAAGGTTGTCGGCATTGACGAATTGGGAAGGGTGAATCTTTCTATAAAAGAAGCAAAAGATAATGGAAACCAAGAACCCTAATCCGCCAGCTGGCGGAGAGGAGCAACCGCTTGAGCTGCTCAAACGAGAAGATGTGCGAACGCTGGCTAAAGACCTGGCTCAGACCCGGAACCAGGAAGCCATGGGCGAACGGGCACGAATAGGAAACCTGCCTACTGCGGAGAAGCCGGCGAGCGCTAAGGAAGCCGAGCTTCAGGCTCCTGCCATAACCGAAGAAAGAAGCTCGGCTTCGACAGAAACCGCGCCTGAACCCGTACCGCTCATGCCCGCGAAGAAAACAGGGCGAGGAAAGCTCCTTATCCGCGCCGTGCTTCTGCTGGTCATTCTCTTTTTCATAGCAAACGCCGTTGCGCTCGCGTTCTTCCTGTTCTCGCAGAACGAGGGAGCTCCGAGCGAAACCCCCACAAAAGAAGAAACTGTTTCGCAACCCCAACCCTTGATAATACCTGCTCCCGCGTTCTCTATCGCAAAAGAAGAACAGGTGGAGCTTGAAAGAAATGGGGATCTTGCCCAAACTCTTTCTGCCGTGTTCCAAAAGGAGCGAGACTTTGGCTTTTCTCGCATTGTGTTCATAACCCCCCAAGAAAACCGCGTGTGGACCGCAAAAGAATTCCTCGCGGGGCTTGGCGTTGTTGTTCCTGAAACAATACAGAACAGTCTCGAAGAACACATTACGCTCTTTGCGTACGAAAACGCGCAAAACAGAACGCGCCTTGGCTTTGCGCTTCCTCTCAAGAACACGGAAAATGTTTCCCAGGACCTCTTGAATTGGGAAAGCACGCTTGAGCAGGACTTCGCAGGGTTCTTTTCCTTCCAGGGACAAAAAGATTCTTTCGCGGTTCAGTTTTTCCGCGAAACGCAGTATAAAGGGGAGAGGATACGGTACCAAACGTACTCAGCCCAAGACCTCGGCTTGGTCTACGCCATAGTAGGCAATACCTTGGTACTCACGAGCGGTTTGGAAAGTATGAAAGCAGTAATAGACGAACTTACAACTAACAACTAAGGCAATGGAAGAATTTAAGAAACTGCTTATAGAAAAGAAACAGAGGATTGAACAGGAACTGTCGCAATTCGCGAATAAAGACCCAAAACTCAAGAACGATTGGGATTCAAGGTATCCAAGGGTTCAAGAAGGCGGGCTTGAGGAAGCAGCAAGCGAAGTGGAACAGTATTCAGAAACCCTTCCGGTTGAGCACTCCCTGGAACTCCAGCTGCAAGACGTGAACGCCGCCTTGGAACGGATAGAACAGGGAACCTACGGGAAGTGCGAAAACTGCAAAAAGGAAATCTCAAAAGAAAGACTTCAGGCACTGCCTGAAGCCAAACTCTGTTCGGAGTGCACCAATAAATAACTACTTTACGAAGGGGTTGGCGGCGCCACGCACCTCAAGGTGCAGGTGGCATCCGGTAGCGCTTGTGCCGGTTCTGCCCATGTAGCCAACCATTTGGCCTTGGAGTACCCGAGAACCGGGAGCAACTAAGATCCCTGAAAGGTGGCCGTAATACGTCACCACGCCGTTGGGGTGGAGAATGCGAACATACTTTCCTCCAACCCTCGTACTTCCGGTTTTCTGAACCTGGCCTCCAGCAGCAGCCCAAATGGCTTCTCCGCACGCTCCGTTGCTCATATCAACGGCGTTGAACGGATGCAATCCTTGGGTTATGCGGTGAGGAGAAGGAATAGGCCAGATAAAGTAAGAGTTGGGAAGCGGAGTCAATCTTCCTGAAGGAAGCCGAGAAGGCATTATGCCTCCAGGGATAACAAGAATGTCACCCGCGAAAATCTCGGAAGTCGAGGATAATTGGTTGAATGCCACGACTTCATCTGCCTTTGCCTTGTACCAGGAAGCAATCTCGCTCAGGGTATCGTTGGGCCGCACCAAGTGCAGAGCTCCGGTAACCGGAAGAATGCTCAAGTGGTCTCCTGGTTTCAACGAGGCGCCCTTGCTCAAGTCATTTGCCCAAAGTATGGTATCCTGGGAAATGCCGAAGCGCTCGGCAAGAGAGGAAACTGTGTCACCCTCTTCCACTTCATAGAGCAGAACTTCGGGCCGAGTGTCATTGGGGATCTCCCCTAAAATGGCTCCCAGCACCTTGGGGCTCGCGCCCAAAGGAGGAGTGTTTGCCCGAAGCCCGGTTTTTCCTATCAGGGTAAGTTCAGGAGTAAGGGGAACTGGAGCAAGTTTTGAAGACAAGAAACCCTTTTGCGCGAGCACGGGAGAGGCGAACAAACCAGACACTGCCTGCCCTCTTCCAGACCCTGTTCCCAAGAAAACCAACAAAAAAATAGCTCCAAGAGCTACGTAAAGGCCAGGGTGGGTATGGCCAGCTTGCCCGTCCGATAGGCGGGATTCAGAGGATATGTCCTTTTGAGTCGATTTCATGCCTTCCTAAAGGATATCAGTTTCATGGCTCTCGGTCAAGTATGGATATTGCCAATGCCAAAGACATAAAAAGCGTGCTTTCAGAAGCTGGATTGCGCCCCAAAAAGGGCCTGGGCCAGCATTTTTTGGTTGCAAAACCCTTTTTGGAGCTCATCGCAAAGGCAGCCAACCTCAAGAAGCAGGACACGGTTCTTGAGATAGGCCCGGGCCTGGGCGTGCTGACTGAAGCCCTTGCCAAGAGAGCAAAGAACGTGGTTGCGGTGGAAAAAGACCCTGCCATGGTGGAGATTTTGGAAAAAACCGTGGCAAAGAAGCACCCAAACGTAAAAATTATTGAAAGCGACATTCTCTCCTTGGCCCGACCAAGGAAAGAAATCCTTGGTCGGGCCAAGGAGTACAAACTCGTTGCGAATCTGCCTTACTATATAGCCACCCATGTGATACGAAAGTTTCTCGAAACAGAACACCAACCCAAACTCATGGTGCTCATGGTACAAAAGGAGGTGGGGCAGAGAATATGCGCAAAGCCGCCGCAGATGTCACTGCTTGCCGTAGCAATGCAAGCGTATGCAAAAGCGGAAATCGTATCTTTCGTGCCCAAAAATGCATTCTGGCCTCAGCCGAAGGTTGACTCCGCGATTATCAGACTCACTCCGCGCAAAGCGTGGAAAAATACAGGCGATAGCAGTTATTTTTCCACGGTGTTTTTTAACGTGGTGAAAGCTGGGTTCAAACAGCCAAGAAAGCAACTGGCAGGAAACTTGGCAAAGGGGTTAGGGATTGGAAAAGAAGAGATAATAAAAACGCTCTCTCAACTAGACATCAGTTCAACGGCAAGGGCGGAAACATTGAGTATTGAAGACTGGCTCAAGCTGGCAAAACTCTTCGCGAAAAAGTAGAATGAGGGAATGGCAAAAGGGTTTGTTCTTCTTTTCCTGGGAAGTTTTCTTGTTTTTGGTTTTGCGCTCGCGCAAGGTGAAGATTGTCCTCCTCCCCAGCCCGTTCCAGAATGCCCCCCTTCTCAAGCGTATACGTGCGACTCTGGAACGCAGTACCAATGCGAAAGCAACGAATGTGGAGCAGGTGTGCGAACCCGAACTGAGTCATACGACTGCCAAGACTTTTATAAACCAAGGGAGGCAACAGACTTAGAATGCCCCGGGATATATGAATGTATTACTGACAGAACCAAAGTAGTGGGAGGCCCGTTCTATTCTGAGGGCCAAGCCATCGCGGGCCAGCAATTCAAACAATGCGTCTCAAGCTCTGGTTGGAGTAGTTCATACGAATTCCAATGCCAGGGCGCGTGCTACCCAGCACCTGAGGTGCAAAAACTTGAGGAAACAACCCTTTCTCCGAAAAACGTGTTTGACGCAGCCGGAAAGGTAAAACTACCCTTGAATGTCGGCTGGAAAAATAACGTGGAACAGCAACTCTCTTTTACGGGAGCCGCGTGCCAGATTTCTTCTTTTCAATACAAAGTGGGGCAAGGGGCCGCAATCGCGGCATCTGACGAGGTAAGCGGTTCCACCCACAGTACGCTTATTGGGGAAAACTCCTGCGTGCTGCGTCCCGATTCCAACTATGCCCTTGAGGTGCGGGCGTGCAGCGGAGGAACATGCGGCGCCGCGGGCACGTTGTCTTTCTCTACGAGTGCTGCTACGCAGCCGCTCTACCCATATGACTCTGATTGGCAAGAAGAAGAGTCGGCCGCAGCAGATCTTCCCGCAACGCTCGCCTGGTGCCCAGACACAAAAGCCCAGTCATTCCGATACCAAATATACAAAGAAGAGGTAACTCAACAAAACCTTCTATGGGAAGATATTGTACCGTCTTCTACGACTTCCTACGAAGACCTAGATGCGCAACTTCTTAAAAAAGACATTACATATTTCTGGCGGGTAGCACCCTGCACTTCCCCGAACCTTAGTTCTTGCGGCATATTCAGCCAGCTGTGGAGTTTTATCCCCGGAGGAATAGTTCTTTCTCCGCCACAACTCTCCAAACCTCTTTTTAGCTCAGGACAGGTTCCTGTGGTGAATATAGACGATGTTCTTGAATGGAAAGGCGACCCTTTTACGCCCTTCTTTTACCTACTGCTCAATGTGGAGACGGACGATGAACCCTTCACCAAATCTTTTGTGAATACGGGGGGATCTCTGCAGTTTCCTTTTTCTCTCTTTTGGAACCTCCTTGAGTTTGAGACGAAATATTCCTGGCAGGTTTTTGCGTGCGGCAACAACCAAATATATTCGTGTGAAGCGCAAAGCGATATCTGGGAATTCAAAACAACGGGCGAGCCTCCTACCCAGTTCACGGTCACTCCTCAAGAGCCTGGTGGAACGCGCGTCGCCCTTCCCGCTACGTTTGACTGGAACGATGTTCCAGGGGCTGCTTCGTACGTTTTACGCTTTGGGAAGGAAGGTAATTTTAACAAAATACCCAGGATACAAGATTCACAGATTGCAATAGATTACCCGCGCATAGCTCCGAACACGGGAGACCCTGCCGCCGAGTTCTTTTGGAGCGTTCAGACCTGCGCCGATAAAGCAAGCTTTAGGTGCGGAGAGTGGTCTGCGCTTCAATCGTTTGTTTTCGCTCCTCTCCAAGCTCCCACCGTATTAGAACCCGTAAGCACCCAAACAGAATTTTTTGGGAAGGACACAAAATTCGCCTGGACCAAAGACTTTGGAAGCAACTATTTTAGATATCAGCTTACATTCCTCGGCCCGATCACACCACGAGAAACATCTCCCTCGTGCCAGACTCCGCACCCTGTTTCAGAAGGCTTCACCGAAACAAACAGCGTCTCCCTGCGGCTTCGATGTTTAGGAAAGTATGAGTTCAATGTCCAGGGTTGTATCGACAAAGCATGCCAAGCCGCGAGCCCTCAAACACCCCAGCCCCTTGCGTTTGCTGTTGAAGAGTTTACTGGGGGAGTCGGAGGATTCGTACCATGCGACGCAAACAATGATAACCCCGCAACTACTGGGTTAGACGAACGCGACCCGTGCGAGCTAAAACACCTATTTTTGCTGGCGCGCAATTTGATTGATTTTGCGCTCTGGAAGTTAAGCCTGGTTCTCGTGATACTCATGACCGCGTTCACGGGGTTTACCATGTATACCTCTTTTGGAGGCATGGAGGTTGCGGCAAGAACAAAATCTATGTGGAAAACGGTAGGGATTGGTTTTCTCATTCTCCTCTTCTCCTGGTTACTCTTGAACCTCCTGCTTGGATTTGTGGGGTTTCAAGTTACCATCTTTGGTAAATGGTATGAACTTGTACTATAATAAACCAATGTTTGCCCGGCTTTCTATCGCAACTGGCATTTTTGCAACCCTCCTTGTAGGATTATTGGTTATGGCGCCAAGCGACGCGCTCGCGGCTTGCGCTCCGAGCACAAGCCCTTACATTGTTACTTTATATAAACATGACGATTGCGGGGGCACGCCTCTTGTATTAGATTCGGATACTCCCAACCTCACGCAAACAGTTCCTGTTCTTAATGACGCGTCCGCGCTTGTGATTGGAAAGAATGTTTCCGTAACTCTCTATGAGGACGCCAACTATGGAAAGAAAAACATCTGCTGGAATGGCCCTGCGCAAATAAACAAACTTGATGCCTTTCCTATTTCTCCGGGCAATGGGTGGGGCGACGACCCATCAAGCGTGAAGGTAGGGGCGGCGGGAGCATGTACTAATCCCGCAGTTACGTCGGTAGGCTGTGTTTCAAGCGCTGCATCTGGCTCTGTCACTCTGTACGAAGATGATGATTGTGGCGGCACGAGTCTCGGACTCAACACGAACACGACCGACCTCAGTAAAATGAAGCCTCCTTTCAATAACGCGTCCTCACTTGTGGTGGGAGACAACGCTACCGTATTCCTTTATGAACATAAAGATTATGAAGGAAGTCGAATCTGTTGGAACGGCCCCTATACCGCTAATAAGCTTGACGACTTTGAGTTTGTGGGAGGCAGCAACTGGAATGACGTCCCCTCGAGTGTAACCTTCGGAGGAGAGTGCGCAAACCCCGGCAAAACAGTGCAGGTGGACGACGGATGCGAAACCGGAATTTCGGGCGTGTTCTGCCGCCTGGGCACAGTTGTCAATATTGTTAAAAACCTTCCCGTTGTAATCCCCACGGCGGTCATTGTAATTACGGTAACACTCACCGCGAGCCTCGCAAGCGTACTCGCCTCGGCAGTTGAATTCTTTTTCATATGGTTCGCGAAAGAGGCAATAAACATCCCTGTTACCTCTGAAAATCCTTTCGTGGAACAAGGATTCCATATTTCCCTTACTATTGTAAACAGTTTGTTTGTCCTTATCCTTGTTATTATCGGGCTCGCCACCATTCTCCGTTTTCAACGGTATCAATTCCAAAAACTTCTCCCAACGTTCTTTGTCGTAGCTCTCCTTATCAACTTCAGCGGCGTCTTCGTTGGTTTTATTGTTGACATGGGAAATATCCTCACCAACATTTTCCTTTCCCGGATAGCGAGCTTTGGAACGGTGGCCCAGCAAGTTGGAAGTTTGGGGGGAGACCTCTTAAGTTATGTCTCGTCCCCGGGTTTCGATGAGTTATACGGGAACCTCGTTGGAATTGTTGCCAAGAGCGTCATCCTCCTTCTGTACAACGCCGTTTTGCTGATTGTTCTGTTTATACTCCTCCTTATTTTCGTGATTCGCGCGTCAATCCTTTCTTTGCTCGCGGTGCTTTCTCCTTTCGCTTTCGCCGCTTACATTCTGCCTGCCACGCGAGGGTTTTTTGAGCAGTGGTGGAAACAACTTATCCAATGGTCTCTTATTGGCGCTCCCATTGCCTTTTTCTTGTACCTATCAAACCTTTTTCTCACGACAGGCGGGGGATTCCCCAAAGGGGGCCTTGAGGGGGCTGGGGCATTGGGAGAGGTTATTTACGGAATCATCACCCCGCTCGCTTCTCTCATCCTCCTCATCGCCGGCATTGGCATTAGCATACAACTAGCTCCCGCGGGCGCGCAGGGGGCCATTAACTTCGGGAAGAAATGGGGGGCTGCCGCAGGAGCCCTTGCCGGAAAACGAGCATGGCAGTATACCAGAGATCGTGTTCCGCATGACACCAGAGAAACATTCAGAAAGGCATCTGCTTCCGCAAGTCCAGAATGGGGCAAGGGCAGGGCGGGCTTGGGAGGATGGGTGCTGCGAGGAGCTGCGGGCGCCTATGGCTACAGCAAGAGAGCCACTGGCAAAGGATTTACAACCGTGGTTAGCGGAAGCGAACAGGCGGATATAGAAAGGACGAGAACAGCTGCAATGAAGCGCGACGTTTCTGGAAACCTCTCTGCTCTGAGGCAAGCGGGAAGCGTCACGGAAAAAACCGCGATTTTGGACGCGATGCGCCAAAAGGATCAGATTCGAGATGCTGGCAATCCCGATCTTGTCGGTGGAAAGCAAAACGTGCTGAAGCAAGAAGAGATTACGAGTATTTACGAAAAGGCGCGCCAAACGCGCAACACAGATCTTGTAGAGGGTCTCCAAAGGGCATTTGTTAATAACGCGGGTGCGATAAAAGAATTCGCAAGAATTACTGATGAATTCACAAAGTCTTTTGAAAAAGCAGCTGACCAGACTCAAGGTGGTCTTGACCGAAGAGACAGAGAAGAGAGGGGGTATGCTTCTCTTACTGAAAAAGTTGTTGGGGAAGCGAGAACTGCCGATGAAATTAAAGCACTGCAAAAAGGATGGCATGAAGAGGAAAAAAATATAGAGGCTGTCAATAAGTTCTGGGGCGGGAGCCAGACCTCACAGGCCGCCACTGCCATAGGCAGGGATTTCGTCAATAGGCTTGAGAAAGGCAAAAAGCCAGAAGACTGGTACTTTGAACTTACAGAGCGGAAAGATGAAGCGGGAAATGCTTGGAGGGCGCCTCGGAATGCGGCGATGCCCCGATATCTCGCAAGCAGCGCGGCGCAAGGACTCGGCCTTTCACCTGTGGAAGGGCTTGAAACCACAAACGCTGTCACGCAGCGGGCAAACGTTGCCAATATTTTGGCAAGCCAGCCCCTTGATACCCGAACAAGCCCAAGCCGACCTCTTCTTGAGAATCAATACAAGATACTGCAAGCCGTTGCCATGACGCGACTCACCTTGGAACGTGAAAAACAAAGAGGGGCTACGCCAGCCATGCTTAAGCGGCTGCAAGATGAAATAGATGTGAGGCTCAAAGATATAAGGGATGGCGTGGATGCGGCAGCGGGCCTCCCTGGGGTTAACCAAGACAAACTCGAAAATGACTGGAGCCGCATACAAGAAATAATGCGAACCCGCCAAAGAAGGAGGAGAGAAGAACGAGAAGAAGATGAAGAAGAACGAGAAGAATATCGAGGCGGATAAAGCACTTTAAAATAAAAAGTGGGCGGACCACAGAGTCGAAAGAATCGACCTGTGGCCCGCCCTCGCTTTTGCCAGTTACACACCCAGTGCCTGAGCATTGGGCTGCGGCGCCTGGGCAGCAGCGGGCTGCGCGTTTGCCGGCGCAGGAGCTGGCTGCGCAGCAGCTGAGGCGTTTCGGCGATCGCCGTATCCATCCCAGTACGATCTGCGCAGCCCTTGCTGCGCCGGGTACTCTGCCGCATGCCGAACGGCTTCGTCTTGACCAACGCGGCCTTGACGATCGCCTACGCCACGCTGGTAAGCATCCTCCAACTGCTGGGTAGTGGGCGCTCGTTCGCGGGGTGCCGGTTCGGGTCTCTGCTGTCGAGGCTGTGGCGTTGCGGCCTCCTCGCGTACGCGCACAGTCGGCCGCTCGCGCCTCTCTGCCTGGTGGGGAACTTCGTAGAGGACTGCTTCGGCATCCGCCCGCTGGCTCCGAATGTTTCGGAGCTCAACCCGCCTGTGTGTAGCCTGGAGCAGACGACGCTCGATAGCCACCTCTGTTGCGACCTGGGCCAGTTCCTGTGCCGCATACCTGGCGTCATCCACCATCACCCCTGCGAGAATCCGTTCGGGATCCTCGTCCTCGGGCGGGATCGCCGGAGCAGCGGGCGCAGGCTGAGGATCCGGGTCCATGACCACTCTCGTGGCCATCGCAAACGGGATGATCCCCAAGAACTTTATCCAGTACGACTCAACTCTCTGTGGCATTTCGCCGTCTCCTTTTCCTAAAACCCCTAGGAGCATGGCGAACGCCACACTCAGCATAAACTACTAAAGTATATATACACCATAATCACCTTTTTGTCAATAGTATGAACCAAAGGCAGTATACAACCGAAGAATTGTGGAAACTCTATGAAAAGCTCCCGAATGAACTTAAAGAGGCGGTTTTTTCGCAAGAAACCGCAGACTTCGTTTTTGATATCTGCGAACGGAGTGAAATAGAAGAAGTGCCGAGAGTTTCCTATTTTGTCGGCCTTGTTTTAATGGGCGTTCTCTTGCCGGGGGATTTCCAAAAAACCCTGGAAGAAGAACTACGCCTAAAAAAGAGTGTGGCAAAGAGTGTTGCAATGGAAGTTAACCGTTTTGTTTTCTATCCCGTGAAGCCAGCCCTCGAGCAGCTCCATAAAATGGAAATTGAGGTGTCCGCTAAGGTTGTAACTCCCCAGCCTCTGGTGGAGCCTGAGGATCAAGAAGAGCCCAAACAAATATCAAGTAAAGATGATGGATATAGAGAACCGATAGAATGAGATTCCAAGTTCCACAGTTTATAGAGCACGAGCCAAAAGTCATTGGCCCGTTTACGTTTAGGCAATTTTTGTATCTTGCAATCCCAGGGGCTGTCGCGTTCTTTTTATACTTTACCGCGCCTTTCATGCTTTTTGTCATCGGCTCGGTTATTCTTTTCACGATCGGGTTCGCTCTTGGATTTTTGAAAATGGGTGGGCAATCCCTTTCGTCACTCATGGCAGGGTTCTTGGGGTACAGCATGAATCCCAAAACCTACATTTGGAAAGAATCGAGGACGAGGAAAAATACGGATGTTTCAAAAGAATACAAAAGAACCGCTGAACAGGAAGCTGTAGCTTCCCAGGTTCAGATGGGAAGCAAAAGCAAGGTGCAGAACCTAGGCACGCAAATTGAAACAAAACGCTAATGGCAAACGCTTCAACGCAGCAATTTTTGGAAATAGAAGAGATCAAGGAAGGAACCCTGGTGCTCAAAGACAGGAGCATGCGGGGAATCTTAATGGTGAATTCCCAGAACTTTGCCCTAAAGTCAGATGAAGAACAGCAGGCCACTATATTCCAATTCCAGAACTTCTTGAACTCCCTGGACTTCTCTTTGCAAATAGTGGTGCAATCAAGAAGACTGAACCTTACAGGATATCTCGAATACTTAAAATCCCTGGAAGCAAACCAGGGTTCTAAACTCTTAAAAGAACAAACAGCGAGCTACCGCGAGTTCGTGGAACAGCTTATTGGAAGCGCCTCGCCCCAGGGCCGCCAGGGAACCATTATGGCAAAGGCCTTCTTTGTGGTCATTCCTTTCTCGTGGCTGGAAACCATACCCGCGGAAGGCCAGGGGCTGCGCAAGCCAAAGCTCGGAGGAAAGCTTTCGGAAGAAGAGTTCCAACGAATGAAAAACCAGCTGTGGCAGAGAATGGAGTTCGTTGCTTTAGGCTTGAGGCGCGCGGGCCTGCAGGTAGTTCCGCTCTCAAGCGAAGAAATGATTGAACTGTTCTGGAGCTGGCACCATCCAGCCGAAGCAGAGGTTGGATACTATCCTGAAATACCTCCTGAAATATTAAAATGAAACTGCCATTCTTAAAAACGAAAAAGGCAAGGCCCGTGGAGAAGTTTTTCGACACCGAGGTAACCACGGCAAAAGACATTATTGCTCCTGCTTCGGTTCGCGTGGCTCCCGAATACCTGGACCTGCAGGGAAGATTCGCCCGATCTTTCTTTGTGTTCTCGTATCCAAGATACCTGACGGCTGCTTGGCTGGGGCCTGCCATCAACCTTGATGTGCCTATGGATATTTCGATGTTCGTGCACCCCGTGAATACGAACACGATCCTGCGCCAGCTTCAAAGAAAAGTTACTGAGGTGCAGTCTGAAATCATGGAAAAAGAAGACAAGGGCATGGTGCGAGACCCCGAACTCCAAACCGGGTTCCAAGACTTGGAAGCCCTTCGCGACAAACTCCAAACAGCCCAGGAGCGCATGTTCAAATTCGGCTTGTATTTGACGGTGTACGGAGAAACCCAGGAAGAATTGCGGCAGATTGAAACTGCCTTGCGTTCTATTTTTGAGTCGCGGTTACTCTATATAAAACCCGCGCTTTACCAACAAAAAGAAGGGTTTAACTCGTGCGTGCCATATGGGAAAGACTTTTTGCAGGTGCACACCTCAATGAATACCGAGCCATTGTCTTCAACATTTCCTTTTGTGTCGTTTGATTTGAGTTCGAACGAAGGCATTTTGTATGGAATCAACCTGCACAACAACTCTTTGATTCTCTTTGACAGGTTCTCCCTTGAAAACGCGAACGAGGTGGTGTTCGCGAAATCTGGCTCTGGAAAAAGCTACTTTGTGAAGGTACAGATTCTAAGGTATCTCATGACCGGAGTGGACGTAATCGTGCTTGACCCTGAAAACGAGTACAAAAATCTGACAAACGCCGTGGGTGGAAGTTTCTTTGACATTTCTCTTGGCTCTGAAAACCATATCAATCCTTTTGACCTGCCAGAGCCCAGAGAAGACGAAAAACCAGAAGACGTCTTGCGCTCAAACGTCATCAACTTGGTGGGGTTAATGCGCATCATGCTCGGCGGTTTGAATCCCGAGGAAGACGCGATCATGGATAGAGCTTTAACTGAGACCTATGCCGCGAAAGACATAACCATTACTTCAGACCCCGCAATGTGGCGGCAAAACATACCGCTCATGGAGGACTTGGAAGGAGTATTAGAAACCATGGAAGGAGCAGAATCTCTGGTGACGCGCCTGCGCAAGTTTACCAAAGGCACGTACGCCAACTTCTTCAACAACAGAACGAATATTGATATGCAAAACCCGTTTGTTGCTTTTGGCATACGCGACATGGAAGAGGGTTTGCGGCCTATGGCAATGTACATCATCATGCGCTACATATGGAACAAGGTGCGCTCTGAACTGAAAAAACGCATTCTCGTGGTAGACGAGGCATGGTGGATCATGCAGTCTGACGACGGAGCCTCGTTCCTCTACGGAATCGCAAAACGGGCAAGAAAATACTATTTGGGAGTTACCACCATTACGCAAGACGTGGGGGATTTCTTAAAATCCGAGTATGGGAGACCCATCATTACCAACTCCTCCATCCAAATTCTAATGAAGCAAAGCCCCGCAACTATTGATGTAGTAAAAAAGTCCTTTAACCTCACTGCTGAAGAAAAGTCCTTGCTCCTGGAAACAGAGGTGGGGGAGGGCGTGTTCTTCGCGGGACAAAAGCATGTAGCCATTAAAGTAGTGGCTTCCCCAACTGAACATCAGATCGTTACCACGAGTCCCAAGGAAATCTTAGAAAAAGAACAAGGGGAAACTACATAACCATGGCGGAAGCACTCGCATTGGAACAAAGCGCAAAGCAACCTCCACAGGCCTCTCCTGCCGAGCAGGAGACGCCGACTGCCACAGCAAGCTTCCTAGATCCCGACGTAATGCTGGTGATGGCGGTCGCGGTTTCAATCGATATTTTGGACTTTACGCTCGCATTCGGGGTTATTGAAAACATCATTCTTGGAATACCTATTATGCTGTGGATGGTTTGGAAGAGCGGAAGACCGTGGGCTGCCGCAGAGCAGGTGCAAAGAATTCGGCAAGCTCCCGAGCTCCGCCAAAAATTCGTCCAGGAACAGCAGCAGAAGCTGATTGCAAGAAGAATGGCGACGCGTCGCGCCTGGAGAAGGGGAATTCTTTACTTTTTAGGAGGGCTGGTGCCTATTTTAAGTATATTTGTTCTTTGGACCTGGGCGGTCATTTCCACGGTTCGAGGAAAGTGATACGATACAATAATATGAAATACGTTTTTCCTTCTCTTGCCCTGCTCCTGCTTCTCTTTCCCATCGCGGCGCTTGCGCTAAATCTTAACCTGGATTATCCGAAGTTTCTGGGTGGACCCGACATTAATCAAGACCAGAGCTTACCCGCTGTGATAGCTTGGGTGTATTACACAATTGTTGGGATTTCCGGGCTTGCTGCCTTTGCAATGATCGTATATGGCGGAATACAGTGGTTGATGTCCGCGGCAAATCCGTCTCTGGCGAGCGACGCGAAAGACAGAATACAAAATGCCCTTTTGGGGCTTTTGCTGGTTTTATCTTCTTTTATACTCCTCGAGATTATCAATCCCGGGTTTACCGAGTTGAACTTTCCGACTCTTTGACCTTAATCACAATTCTCCTCTCGGGTTCTTCGCCCACGCTCTCTGAAACCACGTCTTGGCGCTCACTAATGACCACGTGAACGATCCTCCGGTCTTGGGCTGACATTGCGCTCAGCTCTTTTTCTTTTTTGAGCAAAGCCACTTCGTCTGCTGTGGTGTTCGCGAGTTCTCGCAAATAGGTCTCCCTGCTCTTGCGGTACTCGTTAATATCCAGCACGAGCAACGGAGCTTCTCCAAGCTTCTTTCGCACCATTAGGCGCAACAAATGCTGAATCTCAAGAAGCGTTTGCCCTTGCTCGCCAATGAATATTTGGGGCTCGCCAGCGTCAATCAAGACTTGTACGGCTCCTTCTTCGTCTTCGCGAACCTGCACCTTCGCCTCCGCCTCAAGCTTAAGGAGAAATTCTTCGGCAACGCCCCTTATGGTTCTGAGTGTTTCGTTCGGTATCATTTATTTTTCACTTTGGCCTTTTAATTTTAACTTCTTTGCAAGGTACCACTGCTGAGCAATGGAGAACACTGAGGTCGCAACCCAGTATACCCCAATGGCAGAGGGAAGGCGAGTTAAAATATATATCGTGAAGGCGGCGAAGAAAATGGGGGTGGCGTGCTTTTGCACCAAGGCCATGCCGGGCTTCTTAGAACCTGCTGCCCTGGGAGCGGTAAGGCCAACCTGCATTTGCAAAAACTGGAGGAGCCCTGCCATGAGCGCCAAAACCAAAGACTGCTCGCTCAAGTTAATCAACCCCAGGAACATAGGGTTAATAATTCCGGGGTTCTCCACAAAAGGATACAGGTTCAGGAGTTGCGACTCTTGCAGCCCCTTTGAGAACACCTGGAAAATGGCGAGCAGAATGGGAAGCTGGAGCAATAAGGGGCCTAAACTCGCCAAAGGATTCACCCCGCTTTTCTTGTACATCTCCAGAGTTTGCCGCGCCAACATGTCTTTGTCATGCTTGAACTTTTCCTGGAGTTCTTTTAGTTTTGGCTGGAGTTCGGAAAACGCTTTTTGCACAATAAAAGCCCTGGCAGATAGGGGATAGAAAGCAACGCGGATAATAACAGTAAGCGCGATGATGGAAATCCCAAAGTCCCTTCCGGGAAGGAAATCATACAACAGGATTAAGGAGTTGAAGAGCGGTTGGTATAAAAGGGTGTTATAGAATCCGAAAATAATATTCATCCCGTTAGAGATAGGAAACGTTTCGCAACGTTTCCGTCACTCATTGGTAAAACTATCGAACTTTTCATGTCATTTTGTGTTTGACTGATACTGCTTTCAAATGTAGATGTGTAATCTCTAACGGGATTCATGGGTTGTGTTTCAATAAAGAAGCTTTGCGGAGCAGTTTTTCCAAAACTGCCTCTGCCTCTGCCAAGCTCTTAAGTTCTGCCTTGGGAAGCGCGATGAGCACCGCGTCATACCCTTCTTTAATCTCCAAGAGCTTTTTTTGCAAGGCCTCAGAGACAACTCTTCTGAAACGGTTGCGCTTGGTTGCCCTTAGGCTCACGTTTTTCCCCACCACTATTCCGAATCTGAGGGAATGGCCACTTTTCTTCTTTGCCTTCAGGAACAGGCCGTCTTCGCGGAAGCCCTTGTGTTCTTTTAACACTGCCCGGAAATCCGTTTCTCGAGACAGGCGATAGGCCTTGGGGAGCATTGGGTTATACGGTAAGGCGCTTTCTGCCCTTTTTCCTGCGCCTTGCCACAACCTTTTTCCCTCCAGGCCTTCTCATGCGCGCTCGGAATCCGTGCTTCTTGGCCCTCTTTTTCTTTTTAGCCCGATATGTAATACTCATATAACAGCTATTCTACCTCGACTTCTCTTGGGGGTCAACAGCGCAAACTTGTCCCCTTTTTATCCCCAGGTTTTCCACACAGGGAACCGGTTTAGTCTTACTTTGCGCGCTTTGCTGCTTAGCATATAATAACCCATCGACATGTTCACCTCTATGACTAAGGAAGAACTCTGGCAAGCAACCCTGGCGCAGCTGCAGTTTCAGATTTCTCAGGCAAATTTCGCCACCTGGCTTAAAAATACGTACATTCTCGCCAAAAAGGGCGGGCAGGTTGTGGTGTCTGTTCCCAACAACTTCTCAAAGGAGTGGCTCGAGAACAAGTACAACAAGCTCATCTTTAAAATATTGAGGAACCTGGACAACGAAGTTCGGGAGGTGAACTACACGGTGGAGCGCCAGGCCCAAACCCAAAGGGAAGCGGCCTCTCCCGCAGCAGCCACTCAGGAAGCCCAACTGGAGCTGGCTCCCCTGTCGGTAGACAAGACCACGAACCTCAACTCCCGCTACACCTTTGACAACTTCGTGGTGGGGCCTTTCAATGAGCTCGCGCACGCGGCAACCCAGGCGGTGACCAAGAGCCCGGGCTCTGTCTACAACCCCTTGTTCATTTACGGCGGCACGGGTTTGGGGAAAACCCACCTTTTGCAGGCCGCGGGAAACCAAATGGGAAAGGACTTCGCCGACAAACGCGTGCGCTACGTATCTTCCGAGCGCTTCACCACGGGCGTGGTGTCTGCCATTCGCAACCACACCATGGACAACTTCCGCGCCTCCTACCGCGACTTAGACGTGTTGGTGCTCGACGATGTGCAGTTCCTGGCAGGAAAGGACAAAACACAAGAAGAACTCTTCCACACCTTCAACACGTTATATGAACGGGGCAAGCAGATCGTGTTCTCGTCAGATAGACCCCCAAAAGCCATCGCTGCCTTAGAGGAGCGCCTGCGCTCTCGCTTTGAAGGAGGAATGATAGCAGACATCTCAAGCCCCGACTTTGAGACGAGAATGGCTATTATTAAAACCAAGGCGCAGGAAAAAACCCTTCCCCTGGAAGACGCGGTGCTCGACTACATCGCCTCAAACATCCAGCGGAACATCAGGGAACTGGAAGGGGCCATTAACCGCTTGGCTGCTTTTTATAAACTCAACAACGCCTTGCCCACGGTGGCAGAAGCAAAGAACCTGCTTCGCAGCGTCATCCAGAGCCCGAGCAAGTTCGCCACGCCCCGGCGCATTGTGCAGGTAGTGGCTGAGTTTTATGACATTCGAGAAAAAGACATTTTGGCTCCCTCGAGAAAGAAGGAGATTGTAAAACCGCGCCAGATAGCCATGTACCTGCTTAGAGAAGAGCTAAAGAGCTCCTACCCCTTTATTGGGGAAAAGTTCGGCGGGAAAGACCACACCACAGCCATTTACGCGTGCGCGAAAATCCTAAAAGAGCTCCAAGATTCCGAAGGATTGGTTGAGGAAATGACGTTGATTCGACAGCGCATTTACAGTGGATAACTTGTGTATGGTTTTGCGAAAACAAAAACACCGTAATTATCCCCAACCCCTCCCTCAACTCACCACCCCTTTCTTTTCCGAACAACCTCCCTCAAATTTTCTTTCATCCACACCCCCAACAACAACAGCAATCTCTTTTCTTTATTTTAAAACTTACTACTTACTACTGAATTTATGAAAACCACTGTTTTAAAAGATTTCCTGAAAGAAGGCATATCCATGGCTGAACGCGTTTGCGCGAAAAATCCCTCATTGCCGGTTTTGAGTAATATTTTAATGGTGGCGGAAAAAAACATACTCCAGATAAGCGCAACGGATTTGGAGATAGGGGTGCATTACAAGGCGCTGGCCAAGAACGACAAAGACGGGTCCGTGGTGGTTCCTCCAAGGGCGCTTTCGCAATTCGTTTCTTCTTTGACGAGCAATCAAGCAGTACTGACTTTAAAAGAAAAACAACTGGAGGTTCAATCGGGAAATTTCAAGGCGCTCCTAAAAACCCTAGACCCTGAAGATTTTCCCATCATTCCTTCCCCCAAGGGAGACGAGCCCACGGTTGAGATCGATGCCGGGGCTTTGGTTGAGGGCGTGGCGAGCGTTATTGGGTTTGTGGGCCAGACCCAGGCGCGCCCGGAGATCTCGGGAATTTTATTTTCATTCTCCCAAAAAACCCTGAAGCTCGTGAGCACCGACAGCTTTAGACTTGCTGAAAAAACGGTTTCCACCAGAACAGCGGCCCCGAAGGAACACAGCTTTATTCTTCCCGCGAAAGCGGCGCGAGAGCTGGTCAACGCGCTCGGAGAGCGGCAAGGCAAAGTGAAAATCTATTTCTCCCCCACCCAAGCCTCTTTTTTCTACAGCCAGCAGGGGGAAATGAAAGAACCCCAGATACAGTTAGTGTCCCGGCTCATTGAGGGGGAATACCCCAAGTATCAAGACGTCATTCCCTCCAACATCAAGACCAAGGCCATACTCAACAAGAACGACTTAATAGCGCACTTGAAAGCAGCTTCAGTGTTTTCGGGGAGGACCAATGACGTCCACTTCATATTAAACCCTCAAAAAAAAGCGGTTGAGGTCAGGGCGCAGAGCCAAGACCTGGGAGAGGACGTCTCTTCTTTAGAAGCAAAAGTGGAAGGAGAAAAGCGCGAGGTTTCTTTTAACTGGAGGTTTTTTTTGGAAGGCCTGGCGCAAATGAAAAGCGAGCGCGTTGACTTTGGTTTGGCAAACGAAGAAGGGCCGGCCCTTGTGAGGCCCGGAGCTTCTGAGGAGTTCCTCTACGTGTTAATGCCTCTCAAGCTATAGCCCTTCCATATAAGGAAGGGCTTTTGCCAGAAACTCGTGCCAAATGGGGCCGGCCAATACGGAGCCCGGCTCTTTGTTCATGGATGAATTGTCGTTGTTCCCAACCCAAACGCCCGCCACGATTTTGTCGTTATACCCCACGATCCAACCGTCGCGAAAATCCTGGGTGGTCCCGGTTTTAGCGGCCACCGTGTAGTTCGGGAAGTACAAAGGAGAGAACGGGCCGAAAATGGGGGTGCGGGCAACGTTGTCTGAAAGAATGCTGGTTATCATGGCCGCATGCTCGTTATCAAGCACGCGAATGGAACTCGTGTTCTTTCGTTCCAGCACCTTTCCGTCTTTGTCTTCAATGCGCAAAATGTTGACGGGCTGCGTTCTCAACCCTTCTGCCGCGAACACGCCGTACGCAGACACCAGGTCAAGGAGCCGTACCTCTCCGCCTCCCAAAACCAGGGAAGGTCCATAAAGAGAAGGATTGTCCTTAATGGTCGTCAGTCCCATATCCCGCGCGGTTTGGATACTCTCTTTGAGCCCCGCGAAATCCATAAGCACTTTAATAGAAGGAATATTTAAAGATTGGGCAAGAGATTCCCGCAGGGTTACGGGCCCCCTGAACTTGCCGTCATAGTTCTGGGGAATGTATTCTTTTCCTCCCCACACCCCAAAGTTCGTGAGTTCGTCTACCACAACCACGGTGTCAGTAGCGCCTTTTTCAAACGCGGTGACATAGGCAAAGGGCTTGAACGCGGAACCTGGCTGGCGGCCCGGGATCCTGGTCGTGATATTCACCTTTGGGTCAAACAGGCAGTCAATTCCAGGGCGGCAGCCCTTGGGAAACGGGTCTGCGAACCAGTCCCTGCTTCCTATCATAGCCAAAACGTCTCCGGTATTGGGGTCAATCGCAACCAGGGCCTCGTTATGGGCGCCGAATGACTGGTTCTGTTTTGCGAAACGGCCCATGGCCTTTTCCGCTTCCTCCTGGAGCTGCGCGTCCAAAGTGGTGTACACGCGAAGCCCGTTCTGGCGCACGAAATCCTCCCCGTATTTTTGCAGCAGGTAGTCCAAAACCCACAGGGTAAAATGCGGGGCTTGCAAGGACTCGCTCGTTTTCGCGAACACGAGCTGTTCCTGCTTTGCCAACGTTGCCGTGGCCTCGTCAATAAAACCAAGACTCTCCATGCGCCGCAGAACGTAGTCTTTCCTCGCCATAAGTTCTTCCGTGTGCAAACCATACGGAGAATAGTAGGAGGGCGCGCGGATCATGGCTGCCAAGAGCGCGCTTTCCGCAATGGAGAGCTGGGAGGGATGCTTTTGGAAGTACAGGCGGGAAGCCGCTGAAATTCCGTACACATTGCTTCCCCACGGAACCTGGTTGAGGTAGAACTCCAGGATCTCGTCTTTGGAGTACTTGCGCTCAAGCTCAAGAGCCAGCACGATCTCTCTGACTTTGCGTTCCAAGGTTTTTTCCTGGGAAAGGAACGAGGAGCGGATGAGCTGCTGAGAAATGGTGCTTCCTCCCTGGGAAGGAGAGCGGAGTTTGAAGTTCGTTAAAACGGCTCTGGCGATTCCCCTGGGGTCAACGCCAACGTGGCTGTAGAAGTTGGCGTCTTCAACCGCGATGATCGCGTTTCGCGCGTGCAGAGGGACTTCTTCCAAAGAAATAGGGTCTCTGCGTTCCTGGGCGAACACCTCATAGAGCAGCACCTCGCCTGTTCTGTCATAGATCCTCGTGGCTTGGGCAAACGCAAGCTCGTTGAAATTCTCGGGCCGCGGCAGGTCTTTTGCGTAGTACACAAAGGCTGCTCCCAAGGCAAAGAACGGGAAGAACAGCAAAAAAAGAAACGCCCACACAAGGTCGCGCTTCATGAGAAACGATTTTCTGCCAAAAAATGTTTTAGAACGTTTTGTTCTCGGCATTACAAGATACTGTGACGCTTCACACCTCGAAAGGTAACACATTTTCTTTGCTTTCGCAACCCTCAAAGGGGTGGTATAGTAGGGAAATATGTTGGAATCAAACGACGTTCTTGGGCGCCAGGTAGTAGAGGTGCTTCCCTCAAAAGAAGGATTACTTTCTTTAATGAGCAAGCGAAAGATTCGTTTGTATCACGGTATTGACCCCACCTCACCCAATCTGCATCTTGGTCATGCGGTAGTCCTTCGCAAGCTTCGGCAGTTTCAGGACTTGGGGCACGAGGTTATCCTGCTCTTTGGAACATTTACTGCCCGCATCGGGGACCCTTCTGGGAGAGACAAGGCTCGGCAGCCGCTTTCCGAAAAGGAAGTGAAAGAGAACATGCGAACGTACCGCAAGCAGGCCGGACTCATTTTGGATATGAAGCATCTCCGTATCGCGGAAAACCACACGTGGACGGAAAAGATGTCTATTCAGGAAGTGCAGCGGCTTGCTTCTCACATTACGGTAGCTCAATTGTGGGAGCGAGACATGTTTCAAGAGCGTAAAAAGAGAGGACAGCCGGTGTGGGTGAACGAGATGTGGTACCCGCTTTTGCAGGGGTATGATTCTGTAGCTTTGGATGTAGACCTTGAGATTGGCGGGACAGATCAGACCTTTAACATGCTTATTGGGAGAGAGCTCCAGCGCGCATACCACAACAAAGAAAAATACGTGTTAACCACCCCTCTTCTCTTGGGCCCAGACGGGCGAAAGATGAGTAAGTCGCTTGGGAACACGATTAACCTCCTGGACGACGCAAGGGAAATGTACGGGAAGGTAATGACGCTAAGAGACGAGTTGATGCCCCAGTACTTTGAGCTATGCACGGACGTTCCGAAAGAAGAGGTGAAGGCGCTTCAGCAGCAGCTCCCGCCTCGCGACCTCAAAGCGAAACTCGCACAGACTATTACGGCTTTGTATCACGGAGAAAAAGCTGCAGCAGCCGCGAAAGAGGAGTTCGAAAAAGTATTCAAGGAAAAAGAATTGCCAACAGACATTCTCGAAGTGAACATTTCGGAAAAAGAGATTGAGCTTACCGAACTGCTCGTTCAGCTCGCGCTCGCTTCTTCCAAGGGTGAGGCAAGAAGACTGGTTGAGCAGGGAGGCGTGAAAATCGCAGGAGTTGTGCAAAACAACTGGAACCAAAAAATCCCCGTTCAAAAGGGGATGGTGGTACAGGTAGGCCCCCGCCGTTTCGTGCGCGTCAGCTAGGCGCGAACGGCGCAGGCGATGGCCAAAGCCAGGGCGTCTGCCGCGTCGTCTGGTTTTGGGATAGAAGGCAGGTTCAAGAGCTTTTGCACCATAGCCTGCATTTGTTTTTTATCTGCCCTGCCATATCCCGTTATAGCCATTTTCGCCTGCAAAGGAGCGAACTCCACAATAGGCAGTTTCTTTTTCGCCGCGCACAAAAGCACGACTCCCCGTGCCTCACTTACCGGAAGCGCGCTTTTGAGGTTCTTGAAAAAGAATAAGCGCTCAATGGCAAGAATGTCGGGCTTGTGTGAAGCAAGAATCTGCAGGATCCCTTTTTCCAAAAGCAGGAGTCGCTGCCCCGCTTTTTGTGTTTTGGGAGTTATGACGCATCCGTACGTCACGCACTTGATCCCAGAGGTCTTTTTTTCAATGACGCCGAATCCAGTCGTGGCTGTTCCCGGGTCAATGCCAAGAATGGTCATGGCTATGCTTTAATGTTCGAGTAGATGTCTTGAACGTCATCTTGCTCGTCTAAAGCGTCGAACAGCTTTTCAGCGGCGTCTTTTGCGAGCTGGGCGTCCACATGTTCCTTGGGAACCCAGTCTAAAGAAGCTGCTTCTATTTTTATGCCGTCTGCCTCGAGCTTTGAGCGTACTTGTTCCAGGTTCTGGGGAAGCGTGAACACGTCGAGCCAGCCGTCTTCTCTCCAATACAAGTCCTCAGCCCCCGCCTCAATGGCTTTGAGCTCCAGCTCTTCTTTATTCGCGTCTTTGGGGTCAATAGTGACAGCTCCTTTTTGGTCGAACATCCAGCGCACCGCTCCTCCTTCAACCAATTTGCCCTGGTTGTTGGAGAGGATCTGTTTTACTTCGCCCAGCATGCGGTTCTTGTTGTCTGTGATGCCCTGAATAAGGAGCGCGATGTTTCCTGGGCCATACGCCTCCAGCAACACTTCTTGAAGGTTTCCTGCCTCGCCTCCGCCCGCTGCCTTCGCAACGGCGCGCTCAATATTTTCTGTTGGCATGTTAAACGCCCTTGCTTTCTCAATAACACTTCGGAGCTTTGAGTTCGTTGCAGGGTCTGAACCCCCTTCTTTCACAGCTATGGCTATTTCCCGGGAAACCTTTGAAAAGGCCTTGCTTCGCTGCGCGGCAGAGGCCTCCTTCTTGTGTTTTACGGTTCTCGCGTGAGAGTGTCCTGACATGGTAAGGAAACTATAGCAGATTACCTTCTTGCTTCTCAAGCCCAAGGTGTTGGTACGCCCTTTTGGTTGCTATTCTTCCCCGAGGGGTTCTCGTGAGAAATCCTATCTGGGTGAGAAAGGGTTCATAGAGGTCAAGCAGGGTGTCTTCTTCTTCCTGCACCGCGGAGGCCAAGGCGTTCATGCCAACCGGGCCTCCTTGGAACTTTGTAATCAATGCATCCAGGATTTTGCGGTCTTCCGCGTCCAAACCCAGCTCGTCTATTTCCAGGAACAAGAGCGCGTCTGTAACGGTTTCTTTGGTAATGGGATTCTGGTTTTTTACCGCCGCGAAATCGCGCACGCGCTTTAAAATTCTGTTCGCGACGCGTGGGGTAAAGCGCGAACGCTTTGCAAGGATTGCTCTCGCTTCTTCGTCAATAGTAATGTTGAGGATATTCGCGGACCTCTCGATAATACGCTCAATATCCCGCTCTTCATAGAAATCCAGGTGGAAAATGGCGCCAAAGCGGTTGCGAAAAGGATTGGGCAGCGTGCCCACCTTGGTGGTTGCTCCAATAATGGTGAACGAGGGGAGCGGAAGCTCCATGGTTCGTGCCAAAGGGCCTCTTCCCAAAACCAGGTGTAGCTTGAAATCTTCCATCGCGGAATACAAAGTTTCCACCACCTGGTGGGGCACGCGGTGGATCTCGTCAATGAACAAAATCTCCTTATCCTGGAGGTTCGTGAGCACTGAGGCAACGTCTCCGGCGATGTTCAAGGCAGGGCCCGAGGTTCTGTGGAGCTTCACTCCCATTTCATTCGCCACCACCTGGGCAAGTGAGGTCTTCCCAAGCCCCGAGTTCCCGTAGAACAGGAGATGTTCCAAGCTCTCGTTGCGCATCTTTGAGGCCTGGATGATGACAGACAAGCCCGATTTCAGCTTTTCCTGCCCCATAAAATCCTTCCACAAGGAGGGACGGAGGGTTTCCTGCAAGGTTTCGTCTTCCGCTTTTTTCAGAAAAGAGGTCTTGACAGCCATTTTATTGTATGGTACAGTAAATTGTCACAACTCTTTGGACTGGGGACCTTTTGGGACTACAGTTCTGGCGGGTAGCACGGGTAGTGCTGAGCTATTCCCCGACGTAATCCTCAATTTGCGTTGCCTTAACCAAATTTGGTCCCCAATCCAAGGAGTTGTGTTTTTTATTCCTCCATAGTTGCAACCCGCTGCAGTTCCTGCAGGGTGGTTATTCCTTCCAATACTTTCAATATTCCATCTTGGTACATTTCCACCATTCCTTGTTCCACCGCGAACTTGCGCAAGGCAGAAACCGAGGGCGAGCTCAAGATAAACTCCTCTGCTTTGCCGTTCATATTCATTGCTTCAAAAATACCAACCCTGCCCTTGAACCCGGTGCTGTTGCATTGCTTGCAGCTTCGAGCTTTTGAAAGCATGAGCTTCTTTTCGAGTTTCGGTTTCAGCTTTCCCTTGAGTCCCTCAACCGCCTTTTCTATTTCCTTTCGCTCGCTTTCGCTCGCCGCATAGGTTTCTTTGCACGCCTGGCACAGAACGCGCACGAGCCGCTGGGCAATGATGAGATTGAGGCCCGAGGCAACGGTTTCAACCTTTGCTCCCAAGCTCTGAAGCCGGGCCACGGTTCCCACTGCGTCGTTTGTGTGAAGCGTGGAAAAAACCAGGTGCCCGGTGAGTGAAGCCTGAAGAGCAATGTCCACGGTTTCTTCGTCGCGCATTTCTCCCACCAGAATGACATCCGGGTCTTGGCGCACAATGGCGCGCAGCCCTGAAGCAAAATCGTATCCCTTTGCTTCATCCACCTGGGTTTGGGAAATTCCTTTTAAATGGTACTCAATGGGGTCTTCAATGGTAACCACTTTTACCTCGGGCTTTGTCACCTCGCGCAAAAAGGCGTAGAGCGTTGTTGTTTTCCCGGAACCCGTGGGGCCCGTAACCACGATCATGCCATTGGGTTTTGCCAGTTCTTTCTTAAACAAGGAAAGCAAGTCTTCCCGCAAACCAAGGTCTTTCAGCTTCAAAAGCCGCTTTGGGTTTAAAATACGCAACACAAGAGATTCTCCGTGCTCTGAAGGAAGGGTGGCGGCGCGAACCTCAACATGTTGGCCTTCCTGTTCTCCCAAGGAGAACCTGCCGTCCTGGGGGCGGTCTTCCACGTTGAGCTTAAGGCCTGCCATGAGTTTGATGCGGGAAAGCAGGTTTTGCGCTGTCGCGTTCTGCAGCAAGAACGCGTCTTGCAAGAGCCCGTCAATACGGAGCCGAACTTGGTTCTGTTCTTCCTGAGGTTCAATGTGCACGTCCGAGGCGTCAAGAATCACTGCTCCCGATAGAATCGCGTCAGCTAATCCGGTGATGTCACCGGATGCTTTCTGTTCCACGAGCGCGCCCAGATCTTGAAGGTTTGTGATGGTCATAATTCCCCAGCCAGAGAGAGGACGCGGCTTTTCGTATTCATCGCATTCTCCTCCGGGCGAAAAACAACCCAGTTTCCTTTTGTTTTGCTTTCAAAGCCTTGAGCGATTTTCACCCTCAAGCTTTCGCGATGCGTCCAGAGAAATCCTTTGGATTCTTTGCCGGGTATCTGAGCCACCAGGAGAAGCGAGAGGTCTGGAGCCGAGTTTTTCAAGTCAACTAGGCAGTTCTTGAGGTTAGATCCGTTGGCTCCGCAATCTTTAAAATCTTGTTCCGAGAGCAGGGAGATGTACAGAGAAGAGAGCTGGTGGTATTCGAGGTTCTTGAACATGCGCTGTGACAGCTTTCCTCCAAGCGCGCTTTCTTCTACAATGACCGCAGGGCGCGTTTCTTTGGCGAGCGTGATGTGCAGCTTCACGTCGTCACGCTCCTTTTCGTAGCGAATGGCAGATACCCAGGGAGCAAGCCCTTTTAACGACACCACAAATGTTTTTTCTTTCTTTTGGCTCTCCATGAAATTACTCCACCCTATCTTTTTCACATGAAAAAGTCAACGCTTGTTTCGAACTCTCCCCGCGCCACAAGGGCTCTTGGCAGTAAGGTTGCAAAAAGCATCCTCAAGCTTCCTGTCGGGAAGCACGCAGTGGTTGTAAGCCTAGAAGGAGACCTTGGAAGTGGGAAAACTACTTTTTCGCAGGGTTTCGCAAGGGGTTTGGGCGTCAAAGAACGCGTCTCAAGCCCAACCTTTGTCATTATGAAGCCCTATAAATTGAAAACTAAAAACTACAAACTCTTTTATCACATTGACTGCTACCGGTTGAAAAGTCCCAAAGAGCTTTTGGAACTACATTGGAAAGACATAGTCAAAAACCCCAGGGCAATTGCGCTGGTTGAGTGGGGAAACAGGGTTCAGCACCTTCTTCCCCGAGACGCTTTTCACATTCGCTTCAAACACGCTATATAGAGTATTATTAATATATGCCAGAACAGAAAAAACGCCTCCTGCTTATCGATGCAAACTCGTTAATACACCGGGCGTTTCACGCGCTGCCCGAGCTTTCAAACTCCAAAGGAGAGCAAATAAACGCGGTGTACGGGTTTTTGCTCGTGCTGTTCAAGGCGCTCAAGGAATTGCAGCCGGATTTTGTCGCGGCCTGTTTTGACGCGCCTGGAAAGACGTTGCGGGAGAAAAAGTATGAACAGTACAAGGCAAAAAGAGTAAAAGCAGCCCAGGAGTTGTACGACCAGATCCCAAAGATCCATGAGTTTTTGAACGCGTTCCATATCCCTTCCTTTGAAAAGGAGGGATTCGAAGCAGATGACTTGCTCGGAACCATGGCGGAAAAGGTGGCGAAAAAACAGGTTCACCCTCCCCTGGAAACCATTATTCTGACAGGGGACATGGATATGCTGCAATTGGTTTCAGAAAATACCCGCGTGTATTCCTTGAGAAAGGGTTTGCAAGATACGGTGCTGTATGACGAAGCAAGAGTGAAAGAGCGCTTTTCAGGGATTTTGCCTTCCCAGGTTATCGATTACAAAGCCTTAAGGGGAGACCCTTCAGACAACATTCCCGGGGTAGACGGGGTTGGCGAGAAAACCGCATCGACGTTGGTGAATACATTCGGTTCTTTAGAGAATTTGTACCAGGAGCTTGAAGAGAACAGCGAGAATGTTCAAAAGCTGAAGCCGCGCTTAAAAGAACTGCTGGTAAAATCAAAAGAGCAGGCGTTCTTGAGTAAAGAGCTGGTGACCATAGACAGGAACGCGCCCGCGACCTTCAAGCTGGAGGATTTGGCGTGGCAGTCCTTTGACAAAGAAGAAGTTTTGAAACTGTTGCTTTCGTATGATTTCAGGAGTCTTGTGTCGAGAATTGAAGACCTGGGCGCCAAAGAAAGCGCTCCCGCCCTGCCTGTCCGGCAGGCAGGGCTTCCTGAAGCAGAAAGCAGGATTTCGCGCATTGAGCGATTCTACAAAGAAGAACTCTTTTCAAAAGAAGTATATGAACTGGAGAAACGCTTAGTTCCGGTGCTGGAGCGCATGGAAAAACTCGGCATTCAGATAGACAAACTATATTTCGCCAAACTCTCAAACGAAGTTGGTAAAGTCTTGGAAGAGCTGGCCAAACGCATTGTGAAAACAGCTGGAAAAGAGTTCAACGTGAACTCGCCCAGGCAACTTGCTTCGGTATTGTTCGAAACGCTGGAAATCTCTCCCAAAGGAATTCGCAAAACTCCGGGAGGCACGCTCTCCACCGCGTCTCCTGAGTTGGAAAAACTGCAGGATTCCCACCCCATTGTGCAAGACATTCTGCGCCACCGGGAGCTGGCCAAACTCCAGAACACGTATTTGGAGCCGCTTCCCTTGCTGGCAAACAAAAACAGCAGAATCCACGCGCACTTTGACCAGTTCGGGGCGGCGACCGGCCGCATTTCTTCTTTGAATCCTAACCTCCAGAACATTCCGGTTCTGGGAGATTGGGGAAAAAAAGTGAGAAAAGGGTTTGTGGCGGCCCGGGGGTTTGAGTTGTATTCCTTTGACTATTCGCAAATCGAGCTGCGCGTTGCTTCTCACGTTGCCAAAGAAGAGAAAATGCAAGAATATTTCAGAGAGGGAAAAGACATCCACAAGATGACGGCAGCCGAGGTGTTCGGAGTTCCCTTTGCCAAGGTGACCGATGACATGCGCTACAAAGCAAAGGCCTTGAACTTTGGGGTGCTGTACGGCATGGGAGCTAGGGGATTTGCCAGGTCAGCCAAGATCCCGTATGAAGAGGCGGAAACCTTTATTGAAAACTACTTTTTGCGTTTTCCCAAAATAGCAGACTATGTGGAAGAAACCATTGAGTTCGCGCAGGAGAAAGGGTACACACAAACTATTCTCGGGAGAAGGCGATACATTCCAGACATCACGTCTGAAACCCCGCAGTTGAAAGCAGCTGCCGAGAGAGCAGCCATAAACCATCCCATACAGGGATCTGCGGCAGACATTATGAAGCTTGCCATGGTAAAGGTGCACGAAATGATCCCAGAAGCAAAGGCGCGGATGATCCTGCAAATACACGACGAATTGTTGTTTGAAATACCAAGTGGTACAATGCCTCAATTGGCTAGAACCATTGAAACAGTTATGGAAGGAGCGCTTCCCTTGGCAGTTCCCCTGGAGGTTGACGTCAAGAAAGGACCTAACTGGGGAGAACTGAAAACTCTATGAGATTTTCCATTAGCCTTATTGTCGCCCTGATAGTCCTGCTTTTGGTGCTTGCAGGCGTTTTGTCGGTGTACTTTGCGGTTGGAAAAGAGCAAACTATTCCGCTTTTGATGGTTGCCATTGCGAACGTTGAAGCAGTGGTGCTTTTGGTGTTCCTTATCACCCGGGGCGTTCTGCAGCCCCTGAAGGGCTACATGAAAACATTGCACAAGGTGGGTGAGAGCGATTTTTCCGTGCGCATGTCATTGGGAGGCCCCAAGGAAATTAGGGAGTTTGGCCAGGGCTTGAACTCCATGATCGAGAAACTGGAACACGCCCAGGAACGGGAGAAACAAATAGAGCAGCTGAAAACCGAGTTTGTTTCACTGGTCGCGCATCAGCTGCGAGCTCCGCTTTCAGACATCAAGTGGGCTCTGGACGCTTTGAGTGAGGAGGACTTGGGAAAGCTGACCCAGAAGCAGCGCGTGGTTTTGCAAAAAACCACAACCTCAAACGAACGCATGATCCGTTTGGTGAACGATTTGCTGAACGTTACGCGCATTGAAGAAGGGAGGTATCTGTTCCACCGCGAGCTGTCGCAGCTGGCTGACATTCTTTTGGTCATGGTGGAAGCGTACAAACCCAGGGCCTCGAGAAAAGAGGTTGAGCTTTTGCTCGAGCTCCCGCAAAAACCGCCCCCCATGCTTTTGCTCGACCGGGAGAAAATGGAGTTGGCAGTGCAAAACCTTGTTGATAACGCCTTGAAGTATACGCCAGCAAACGGCCGGGTGACAGTGACCCTATTGTATGATACAAAGAAAGTAGAGGTGAAAGTGCAAGACACGGGTATTGGCATTCCTGAAAAAGAAAGGCAGCGCGTGTTTGAAAAGTTCTTCCGCGCCTCCAACGCCAAGAGTAAGGAACCTGAGGGCACGGGTCTCGGCCTGTATCTTGCCAAAAACATCGTGGAAGCGCACGGAGGAGCCATGCAATTCCAATCAAAAGAAAACGAAGGAAGCATGTTTGGATTCACGCTTCCTGTCTCGAAGTAAACATACATATATGGCAAAGGTGCTTATTATAGAAGACGACAAGTTCTTGCGCGAGCTGCTTAGCCAGAAACTTCTCAAAGAGGGCTACGAGGTGCTGGAAGGAGTTGACGGAGAAGCAGGGTTAAAAAAGATTACGGAAGACAAGCCAGACCTCGTGCTGCTTGACCTCATTTTACCCGGCAAAGACGGGTTTGAAATACTGACTGCCGCAAAGAGCAACCCTGAAACCGCCAACATTCCGGTTTTGGTTCTTTCAAACCTTGGGCAGCAAGAAGAGGTTGAGAAAGCTTTGAAGCTGGGAGCTGCGGATTTTCTGGTGAAAGCTCACTTCACTCCGGGAGAAATCGTTGCCAAGATAAAAACCATCATTACCTGATGCTTATTTTTTTGTTCGGGCAGGATACCTTTCGCTCGAACCTAAAACTCAGGGAACTCCGGGAACACTACCGACAGCTCCACAAAGAAAGCATCCACCTGAGAGTTCTCGACTGCCAAGAAGCAGTTTTTTCTTCTTTTGAGACGGAACTGGAAACCCAGTCGTTGTTCCAGACCAAAAAACTCGTTGTCATAAAAAACCTGTTCCAAAACAAGGAATATGTGTCGCGAATGGGAGAATGGAAGAGGTTCCTCTTAAAGACCGATGACATTATCGTGTTCTTCGAAGAGGGGAAGCTGGCAGTAAAAGACGCGTTCTTCCGCTTCTTAAAAGAGCACGCGAAAACCCAGGAGTTTTCTCCTCTAACACTCGCCTCGGTCAAAGCGTGGATCGCGAGAGAATTCTCGGCTCTTCACGTGAAAGCAGCCCCTGGAGTGATAGAGGCTCTCGTGCGTTCCTTTCAGAACGACCTGTGGGCGCTCTCGCAGGAAATACGAAAGCTGGCAGCGTTCTCAAAATCCCGCGACTCGTCAGTTATGGAAACAGACGCGGCTCTTTTTCTGAGAGAGCCCTTGGAAGCAGACATTTTCCAAACCTTGTCCCTGCTCCAGCAGGGAAACAAGAAACAGGGTTTGGAAAAGCTGGCACAGCACTTAGAGAGAGGAGAGTCGCCCTTTTACTTGTTGTCTATGTTTTCCTGGTTCGCGCGCTCCAGGGCAAAAGATTCGAAAGCGTTTCACGAGAAAGTGTTCAAGACGGATCTCGCAATGAAAACAGGCAGGATAGACCCTGCCCTCGCGCTGTTTTCGCTCGCGGTTTCGCTATGAGAGTTTTGCCAGGGCTTTGGCAGCTCTGGATTTCAACCTCGAAACGGTGTTCTTTTTGAGTACCCCTGTTTTTGTCGCTTTATCCAAAAACTTCATAAGTTGAGGCATCAGTTTCTTTGCGTTGTCTTTGTCTTTTTGAGCCAAGAGTCCGCGGAATTGTTTCACCACAAGACGGGTGGCTTTCTTCACCTTCGCGTTCTGGATCTTTCGCTTGGCCGACTGGCGCAGCGCTTTTTTGGCTGAACTGGTAATAGGCATATGGTGTTATGTACCATGCTTGCGGGATTTAATCAAGTCGCGAAGCTGGGCCGCGCGTTCAAAGTCTAAGTTTGTCGCCGCCTGCTTCATCTCCTGTTCCAAGAGAGCGGCGTCTGTAATTGCTCCGAACTCTGCCTCCACTTCCTTCACTTTCTCCCTAAATTCCCAATCCCGCAGCGCCTTTACAATGGGTTTTGGAGTAATGTGGTGGAGCTTGTTGTACTTTTCCTGAACAGCCCTTCTTCTCTTTACCTCGTTCATGGCTGCTTTCATGGAGCCGGTGACTGTGTCTGCGTAGAGAATAACATGGCCCTCAGGGTGCCTCGACGCTCTCCCCATGATCTGTATAAACGTTGTTTCGGAGCGCAGGAATCCTTCTTTGTCTGCGTCGAGAATGGCAACTAAGGCAACCTCGGGAAGGTCGAGCCCTTCTCGCAATAGGTTGATCCCCACCAGAACGTCATACTTTCCCGAGCGCAAGTCCTGGAGCATTTCAGGCCGTTTCAAAGTTTTTACTTCAGAGTGGAGCCATTGAGCGGATACGCCTTCTTTTGAAAGGTATTCTGAAAGCTCTTCAGCAAGGCGCTTAGTCAAGGTAAGGGCCAGTACCCGGTGTTTCTTTGCTATGCTTTTGCGAATTTCTTGAATAAGGTCTTCTACCTGGTTCTTGGTTGAGCGGATCTCTATAGGGGGCTCGAGCAGTCCTGTGGGCCGCAACACCTGGGTGGCTATGTTTTTTCTTCCCGCTTTCTCCTGCTCTTCGTCTCCAGGAGTAGCAGAGACATAGATCTTTTGCGGAGTGCGTTTTTCAAACTCCTTGTAGTTCAAAGGCCTGTTATCTATGGCAGAAGGCAAGCGAAAGCCGTGTTCAATAAGCACTTTCTTTCTGGCGCGGTCTTGGATTGCCATTGCTCCAAGCTGTGAAATAGTTTGGTGCGATTCATCCACGAACACGAGCCTGTCTTCGGGAAAGTAATCAACAAGAGTAAACGGCGCTTCGCCTGGTTTCCTGAACTCCATGTGCCTTGAGTAGTTCTCAATGCCGTGGCAGTAGCCAGACTCCTGCATCATTTCCAAATCAAAGCGAGTCCGTTGCTCCAGGCGCTGCGCTTCCAAAAGCTTATTCTGCTTTTTTAAGGCAGTCAGAGTTTCTTGGAGTTCCAGGCGTATATTCTCCATCGCTATCTTCAGTTTTTCCTGCGGAGTGACCCAGAACTTTGCGGGGAACACGGTATAGGTTCCTCTGAATTCCTCGTACTTTGGAGTGAGCGCGCTCTGGGACGTAGAAAGAGAATCGATTTTGTCTCCCGCAAACTCCACCTTGAAGAGTTCTTTTCCTGTTACCAGGAACACCTCTATCGTGTCGCCTCGCACGCGAAAGGTTCCGGGCTTGAAATCCATGTCATTGCGCTGGTACTGCAAACCTGTGAGATAAGACAGGAAATCCCGGCGTTTTATCTTCTGCCCCTTTTTCACTTCCAACGAAACGCTTTGGTATTCCGCAGGGTTGCCTATGTTGTAAATACAGGAAACCGAGGCAACCACGACGACATCTTTTCTCGAAAGCACGTCTTGGGCCGCTTCGTGGCGCATGCGGTCTAGGGTTTCATTTACTTTCGCGTCTTTTTCAATGTAGGTGTCGGTCTGAGGAATGTATGCCTCGGGCTGGTAGTAGTCATAATAGGAAACAAAGTAGTGCACGGCGTTCTTGGGAAAGAATTCCTTGAACTCCTGGTACAACTGCGCCGCAAGGGTTTTGTTGGGAGACACCACGAGCGTTGGCCTTTGGGTTTTGGCAATAACATTCGACATGGTGAATGTTTTGCCGCTTCCAGTCACTCCCAAAAGCACCTGGTGTTTCGCACCCGATTCAAGGCCTTTTGAAAGGTGGGCTATGGCTTGGGGCTGGTCGCCCTTTGGCTTAAAGTTGGAAACTAGTTCAAACTGCATTATAGTGGAAGAATGATTTCCTTCATCGAAGGCAAGGTTATTTCCAAGACCTCTGAGTATATCATACTCCAAGCAAACTCGGTAGGATACAAGATGTTCCTTCCCGCAAAGACGCTTGCCGGGCTTTCAGAGGGCATGGATGCCAAGTTCTTCTGTTCCCTGCAATTGAAGCGCGACGAGACCCTGGAGCTTTTTGGCGTGGAAAACGCAGAGGCACTGCAGGTGTTTGAATTGGTGAGAAGCATTTCTGGCATTGGGCCAAGAGCCGCAATGAATATTGCTTTTCTGGGAACTCCAGACCAGCTCAAAAAAGCGCTCCAAGAAGGGGACGAGTCATTTTTCAAAGGAATCCACGGATTAGGCCCTATGAAGATAAAGAAAATTCTTCTGGAGCTGACCGGAAAACTCAAGACGCAAGCTCTAACGGAAAGACCAGAAGACAAGGAACTGCTCGACGCGATGACTGCTTTGGGTTTCCCAAAAACAAAAGCACGGGAGGCGTTGTCTAAAGTTCCAGAAGAAATTGCAGACCCGCAGCAGCGGCTCAAAGAAGCTCTTAAGCTTGTGAGGAGGTAAGATTGACACCCTGTCCTCGTCTCGTATACTAAAGAAACTCTATTGGAAGAGGCAAGCACCTAAGAAAGGAGGTTATAGGCCGATGAATTGTTCGGCACGGTTGGCGGTATAGCGGCAAGGCAGCTTTTGCTGCCTCTAGTGGCCAGCCCAGGAGGCGTGCCATGGTGGAGGGACTGTCCCGAATTATTGAACTGGAAATCGCAGAACTCATCTGCATTGAGCACGCGCTCTCGCCGAGCCAAGCGGTTACCGGCAGCAACGAAGCAGGCGCAGCGGGTCCTGGCAAAGAAACCTGCCTCAAGATTGGCACCGCCATACTCGAGGCTCTCGGGAATCGGTCCCGCCCGGTGGGCATCAGTTTCACCGAGGACGAGCTTTGGCTCATGCGGGAACGCGTCAGCATTTACACCTCGCAGGGTGCCAATGCTGACCTCGGCCTGGTTATCAAGGCAAAGCTCTACCAGGCACTGCTCTCGATTGGGAACACGCGAGCTGCTCAAGCAGCCCTGGGAGGAGTTGTCACAGACGAGGAACCGGACGGGGCTGAGATGTCCCGCGAGGAGGTTGACGATGCAGTTAGAAGGTGGAAACGTTCTGATCAGCCCAACACTGGGCCCGGCGCCTGAACCGGTACGTACTGTGCCGACAACAACTCCAAGGACAAGGCCAGACCCAAGACGCCGGCTCAATCCTGAAAGGATTTGTCCGGACCAGATTCGGCGGACTGTCGAGCCTTTGTTTCCGATGCTGCCGTAGCCTTTCGCCCCTTTCATAGTAAGACGGAGAGTAATCGTTACTCTCCGTCCTTTTTATTTGCTCATCTTCCTGTAAGTGCAATGTCCGACGTCGAACACCCACTCAACCTCTCTTACTTACTTAACTATATATACGCATTTTTAGTTAAGTAAGTATTTTTCGCCTTTGATCAGAGCTGAAAGTGCTTGCGGAGTAAGTTGTCACTTCCAATATTCTTTGCGAGAATAAAACGCACTTCTTCCTCCCGAAGGCCGAAAAAGTCTTTTAAGAGTTCAATTTCTGCTACGCAATCGAACGCGTGAACCCAAACACTCTTTTGTAAGGGAAGAAACCCAAGCTCCTCGAGAGTTCCGCGGAATGCGTTACGTTGGTGGTTTTTAAGGTTTGGGATATCAAAAAGAATAAGCCGCCACATCCCGTCCCATTTCTGCGGACGTTTTATTTCAAGGCGGTCTATTTGCATGTATCCCGCAAGTTTTTTGCCTTCTGGCGTAAGCGCAACGCGAACACGATGACCTTGTTGTTCTATTGCAACAAGCCCCTTCCTGTGGAGACGGGTAAACGTGTCGCAGAATTTCTTCCTCGGATACTTTTTGCGTTGCAGTATTGAGCGCCATAGTGCGGCCGCCGTAGAGCTTCCTCCTACTATAAGCATTCCACCAACAAAAAGGGCGAGGAGAATGTCTTTGGTGATTTCTCCCTTGGGCTTTCGTAGGTAATATTTATACTTTCGCAGCATACTTACTTAATTATACATATGTATTCCTAGTTAAGTAAAGGGAGGAGTGATTTTGGTCCTATGAGAGTGCTTGACAAGCGGCTGGTCTTTGGTATGTTAAAGAAACTTGCCCCCAAGAAGGGAAGTTTACTCTCTCATGGGAGAGAGTGAGCTCGTAAGAGAGAGGAGGCTGGTTCAAATGAAGTACTCGGCGAGATTGGTGACTGCCCTGGCAGCCCTAGCGCTGCTGGTGGTAGCCATCGTGGGGCTTTCAACGAGAGCAGAAGCCTCGGCAGTTCCTGTAGACTTCGAGACGACCGTGATCGTCCAGAGCATCGACCTCCCCGGTACCCTCGACCTTGAGGGTGGAGGCGCCGATGTTCTCGCGACGACGCAGATCGACGTGACGACCTTCGACGACCCGACGACCCCCGCCTTCACACTCGTGGCGGAACACGACGTCGGCTCGCAGCTCGATACCTCGTTGACGACCCTGGCGGTGGACCAGACTCATGACGTCCTTGCGGCCCCAGAGGCCGCTAGCCTGATCACCACCACGACGGACGACGCGACAACCCGCAACATTGGTATCGCGACTGGGGCAGTGGCGCTACTCACGATCCCCTTCGGCCTCTTTGCCTGGCGTACTCGCAAAGACGCTCGAGCTCACGCGCCATTCGAGTCGAGCTTTGTTGACAGCGGCACCGACGACGGACGACACGGCACGACCCAAAGCGGCGCAGACAGGACGGCGCGGCGATCGGGTACGCCATACGACCCGCGCGAGTAAGGTCTTCGCACGATCCAGGATGGAGGCGGCTTCGCACTTTCTGTAGCTGCGACAAACTCCAGAGCCACCTCCCTCCCACTCCAAGGGCAGGAGAGCAGCGCCCGACGTTGCTGCTCTCCTCGCCCTTTTTCTTTTTCTTCAAATATGCGGGGTTGACAAAATACGCCATTCACATATAAGTAAAAGTACCGAGATAAGAAACGTTTCTGTGTTTGTTACTTGCAGCGACGTAGCTTATCCGGTTCCCAAAGGCAGGGGTGGAGAGCCACGTTTCAACGTGTCACCCCTGCCATTAATTTTGTCTTTTTTCATATTTGACGACCCCCCTTGCCTCCCGTATACTTCTTTAAAGCCTACGTTGGCTTGTAGAGTCCTTCCACAAGGAGGTCCTCGATGTTGGTATCTATCGATACTATTCTGCCCGACCTAAATCATGTGAGCCGACCCATCGACGGCAGGCTTGTGGAGCAGCTACGGAAGACTGGTGTTCCCGCGGGCGTACAGCCAGTGGTTGTGCGGCCCGGAGAGCAGCAGGGCACGTTCACAATCATTATCGGCGAGCGTCGGTGGCGCATGGCGCAGGCCGCGGGCCAAACCGAGATCGATGTGACCGTCCAGGAGAATCTCGACGAGCAGGAAGCGAGCGAGCTTCAACTGAGCGAGTACTACCACCACGAGAATCTGCCGCCGATGTCAATGGGCAGGGCGTTCCTGCGGCACCGCGAACGGTTCAGCGTGAGCCAGCAAGAGTTGGCACGGAGGACTGGCATCACACCCGGTACCATCCACCACTACGAGAGCCTGGTACGCAGCCTTGCCGCGGACCTTGCCGAGAAGGTTGAGAAAGGCCAACTCACCTTCAAGGAAGCGCGAAGCATCGCCGACATCACCGACCACGAGCGGCAGCGCGAAGTCGCAGAGCCCTTTGTCACCGGCCGTTTGAGTTCGGTGTACGTCGAAAAGGTCGTTGGCTACGCAAAGAAGGCACCCGGCCGTCCGATCCAGGAAGTGCTGGAAGAGGTCCTTCGCGGCACCAAGGCCGCGGCCAAGGTCAAGAAGAAGCCCGAGTCAGGGCCTCGCGCAGGGGTTGACCTCACCATGCTCGAGACGTCGGTTCTCGAAACAGCGGGCGTGCTCGACGCCTTGCAGCTGCAGACCATACCAGAGTACCGGCGCCTGAAGCTCATCAGCACGCTTCGAATCCTCGAAGCGAAGACCAGGGTGGCGCTCGGATTCCTGAGTGGCGGCCAGGCCCGGGATGTCTCTGTGCCAAGGCCGGCAGCCAGGCCCCTGGCTCTAGTCGCTCGCTAGCAGTCCTTTTTCGTGCATAGTCCGTATACCCTTCTCTTTTGAGGAGGGCTTTTATTTGTTATGGTAAAAGACATGCTGAACTTTTTGCGGGCAATCACCCCATCGTTTCTTTTAAGCGCCTACCACTTTCTATGGTCTTTTATGGGTGCTTTGGTGTATGGATTCCCCTCAAAAAACCTTACCGTGATCGGCGTTACAGGCACCAACGGAAAGTCTACCACCGTAGACATGCTCTCAAGGATTTTCAGGGAAGCTGGCGTAAAGACAGCTTCTCTTTCTTCCATACGCTTTCAGATTCTAGACAAAGAATGGAGGAATAAAAGGAAAATGACTATGCCTGGCCGCTTTAGCGTTCAGAAGTTCCTTCGGGATGCAAAAAAAGCAGGATGCACCCATGTGATTCTAGAGGTCACTTCAGAAGGGATTCTCCAGCACCGGCACCGTTTCATACATTTCCATGGAGCGGTTCTTACCAACCTTAGTCCCGAACACATTGAGCGCCACGGTTCTTTTGAGAACTACAAAAAAGCAAAGGGGAAGTTGTTTGTTGTTGCAAAAGACCTGCACGTTATCAATGGAGATGACAAAAACGCGGAGTATTTCTTGTCGTTTCCCGCAAAGAAGGTTGTTCGGTATTCGTGGTCTGAAGCCCAGAACCTTAACTTGAACCTGCGGCTCCTGGGAGACTTCAACCGCATGAACGCCTTAGCCGCAGTAAAAGTAGCGGAGAGTTTCGGTATTCCTTTTGATGTTTCAAAAAGGGCGCTCGAGAAAATGTCTGTTGTTCCCGGAAGAATGGAGGCGGTTATCAAAGAACCTATCCGCGTTGTGGTTGACTACGCTTTTACTCCCGCGGCTTTGGAAAAAGTGTACCAAGCATTAAGACCCGCGGTCTGCGTTTTGGGAGCTGCAGGAGGAGGGAGAGATACCTGGAAGCGGCCGGTGTTGGGAGGAATTGCGGCCAAATACTGCGCCAGGGTTATTGTTACCAACGAGGATCCGTATAATGAGGATCCGATGAAGATTATAAACGAGGTTGCGAAGGGAGCCGGAGACAAGGCGGAAAAGATTCTCGACAGGAGAGAAGCCATACGAAAAGCTCTGAACTTGGCTCACCCCGGAGATACGGTTGTGATAACCGGGAAGGGTTCGGAAGATTCTATCGCGCAAAACGGGAAGAAGATTCCTTGGGATGACCGGGAAGTCGTCAAAGAGGAGTTTGCCAAAATCGTGGACAAAGCGGGGAATTCATGGTAGGGTATCCTTTGTACATGGGAATAACCATTCTCATCAACACGCATGAGCACACTGGGGCTTCCAAAAAGCTTACGCAAGCATGTTCGTTTGGAAAAGGCTCGCATACGACGCGAGGTTTTTGATTTTAAAAAGCAAGAGGAACTCATAGCAGAAATGCGAAAAGAAGTTCTCGAGAGCAGGGAGAAGAAGCAAAAGGTTTTAAAGCAGGAAAAAGAAGTTGTGGCAGCGGGAAAATGACAATACAAGACATTTACAAAGTAGCGGTGCAAAAAGGAATTGAGGCGGATTTCCGCCCTTTGGAGCGCATTGAAAAGGTGCTTGAGCGGAACAAGCGAAAATACGAGAAGCTCGCGGGAGACGAGAAGATCGAGTTTGACAAGGAATCTTTAACCAACCCCTATTCAGACAGCAGGATTCTGCATGTTGCGGATGACAAGGAAATAAAGAAGGTTTTGGTTGGAATAGATATTGATACCGCGGAGATCCTTTTGGCAAAGCAATTGGGAGACATTGATCTGGTCATTTCTCACCACCCCATGGGAAGAGCTTTGGCAGACCTGCACGAGGTTATGGAGCTGCAGGCAGACGTGCTCAACCAATACGGTGTTCCCATCAACGTGGCTGAACAAATGCTCCACGAAAGAATCTCTGAGGTTGCGCGAGGGATCAATCCTAAAAACCACTGGCAGGCAATTGATGCCGCCAAGCTTTTGGGAGTGAACTTAATGTGCATGCACACGGTTGCAGATAACAATGCCGCCATGTTCTTGAGAAGGGAAGTGGAAGCAAAGAACCCCGAGCGTTTAGAAGAACTCATGAGCGTTATCCGCGGCATTGAAGAATACAAAAAAGCCATGGAAGTGGGAATAGGCCCTCGGCTTTTTGTGGGTCGCCCCGAAAACCGGTGCGGCAGGATTGCTTTGACCGAAATTACCGGAGGAACCGAAGGGTCTCCGAAACTTTTTGAGAAAATGTCACAAGTAGGCATTGGTACTGTGGTTGGTATGCATGTCTCTGAAGAGCACAAAAAAGAAGCTGAAGCCGCCAACCTCAACGTGGTCATAGCAGGGCACATGCCCTCTGATTCTCTTGGCATGAATGTTATTCTCGACGAATTGCAAAAGCAGGGCGTTGAAATTGTTCCGTGCGGCGGATTGTTCCGCGTCTCCCGAGTCTGAAGTAATCTGTCCTCGTAGTCCAACGGACAGGACACAGCCCTCCGAAGGCTGGGGTACAGGTTCAATTCCTGTCGAGGACACAACTTGTTTTTGTGCTATAATCCACAAATGGATTACACAAAGCACTACAAAATCTGCGTGTCAGGGGCTGCCGCCCTTGATCCTTGCAGTCCCAACGCAAAGAAACTCGCCATAGAGGTGGGAAGGCAGATAGTTGAACAAAAGGCCATTATCTTAACAGGGGCTACCACCGGCATTCCTTATTGGTCTGCGGTGGGAGCAAAACAGGCAGGCGGCATTTCCATTGGATTTTCTCCCGCAACCACGGAAAAGGAGCACATCAAGGTGTATCATCTTCCGGTTGACGCCTTTGACCTCATCATATACACGGGCTCGGGGTACGCGGGCAGAAACCTTCTGCTCACGAGAGCGGCAGACGCGGTGGTGACCATTTGCGGGAGAATGGGAACTTTGAACGAGTTCACCATTGCCTTTGAAGACAAAAAACCCATAGGAGTTCTGGAAGGAACCGGAGGCACCGCGGACAAGATAGATTTCTTACTGAAAGGAGGGTATCGGGGCCCAAAGCGCGTTATTGGGAGCAGCAATCCTGAAGCGCTCGTCAAAACGCTTATAAAAATGGTAAAGGAGCAGAAGGACAGTAATCACAAAACAAAGAAAGGTCGGAGCAAGACGAAAAAGAAGTCGTAACGCTATGCCTGTAAAAAAGAAAAAAGCCCCCACAAAGGTAAAGAAGCCCGTTGCCAAAAAGGCAAAGGAAAAACCCGTTCGACAAGCTCAGGGCAAGCTCATAGGCAAGGTTGAGCACTATTTTGATAAAATCGGGGTCATTGCGTTCAAGCTCAAAGACACCCTAAAGAAAGGCGACACCATTCGCGTTGAAGGAGGAGATGTTTCGTTCAAGCAGAAAGTGGCATCTATGCAGATCGAACACGAAGTTGTAGCCTCGGCAAAGAAAGGGGCAGACGTTGGCTTGAAGGTTTCCAAAAAGGCGCGGGAAGGGTACCGGGTGTTCAAGGTTGCATGAGGAATTTCGTACTCGCGGTTTCCACCATGGTGGGGCCCATTATTGGGGCCGGCATCTTCGGCATGCCCTACGTGGTTGCAATGAGCGGGATTATCCCCGGCTTATTTTATTTCATCGTCCTCACCTTCGTGGTGGTGTACCTGCACTTGTTCTTCGGAGAGATCTGCTTACGAACCGAAGGAAAGCACCGGTTGGTTGGGTACGCGCAGATATACCTGGGTGCCTGGGGAAAGCTGTTTGCTTCCTTTGTGCTGTTGTTCGTACTCCTGGGAACGCTTCTTGCTTACCTCATCCTCGCGGGAGACTTTTTAGTGGTTTCTCTGGGCTCGGTGTTTCCGTTCTCCGCAACCGAATACACTCTTTTGTTCACGGCGCTCGGAACGTTTTTTGTCATCAAAGGCCGCCAGCTTATCGCGAAAGCGGAGTTTCTTTTGAATATCGGGATTTTCGCGGCCATTTTCTTGATCGCATTTTTCGCGCTTCCTGCGGTGCGGGTTGAGAACTTTCCCATGCTCGACATGCCGAGCATGTTCCTGCCCTTTGGCGTCATTTTCTTTGCCTTAATTGGTTGGGAAGCCATCCCGGAAGTTGCTTCGTTCATCAAAGACACCAAGTCCAACATTTCCTTGGCAAAAGTCATTGTTGTCGCAACGCTTATCGCGGCCGCGTTGTGTTTCGTGTTTACGGCCATTGTGGTGGGAGTTTCAGGAATACACACCACGCAAGACGCGTTCGCGGGCTTGGTGCAGTTTCTGGGAGAGAGGATCGTTGGGTTCGGCGCTCTCTTGGGAGTGTTTGCCATAGCGTCTTCTTTTTTGGTCATCGCGAACTACATGAAAAACGCTTTGCGCCACGATTTCGCGATTCCAACAGCCGTAGCGGTTTTACTGACAGTCGGAGTTCCTTTGTTTCTGTTTCTCGTGGGATTCCGCCAATTCATTTCCGTGATTGGAATCGTGGGAATTGTTGCCGCGGCAGCCCAGGGCATGCTCATGATAGCTATTCTCAAAAAGGCAAAACAAGCGGGGCAGAGAAAGCCTGAATTTAGCACTCCCTTTTCCCGCCCCCTGATCTATTTCATATCTTTCATACTCCTGGGTGGCGCCCTCGCCGACCTCTTCCTCTAGAACTTGGCTAAGCCAAGTTAAAACTTAGACTGTCTAAGTTTAAAATCCGATGACAGACAAAACCAGAGTTCATCTATTCATAACGGGCAGGGTGCAGGGAGTGCTGTTCCGTGACTACACGAAAAACGCCGCAAAGGAGTTTGGAGTTTTTGGTTTCGTGAAAAATCTTTTGGATGGGAGAGTGGAGATTGTGTGCGAAGGGGAGAAGGAAAGCGTTGAGAAATTCTTGGAGTGGTGCAAACAAGGCTCTCCGCTCTCAAAAGTAGAGAATGCGGAGGTTTCCTTCGAGGATTACAAGGGCGAGTTCAAAGATTTTGACGTCCGCGAATTCGGCTTCTGAATAAAAAGAGCCCCTGAAAAGAGGCTCCGAGTTTGCGAAAGCGGGGACTGTCCCCACTTTTGTTTCTAGGGGGCGAGTGGAACTTCCGCTTCTGCCAAGGCAACGTATTCCATAAGGATGCGATCGAATACCTTGGCGCCTTCGTCTGCGTGGGCAGTGGCAATCTGCACCGCGCTCGCGCCTACCCTGCGGTAGTCTTGTACGTCTTGCCCGGTTCGGACTCCCCCTGCTCCAATGACAGACATGTCTTCAGGAAGGAGATTTCTCCACTGGAGAACCTGTCCCAAACCGATTGCCTTCATCGCGGGGCCTGCCATTCCCGCGAGGCCCTTGCTGAACTGGGGGCTGATAGCAGGTCTTCCGCTTCCCGTGAACGCAAAGGCGTTGGGGAATGTGTTGATGGCTGTTACGGCATCTACGCGCCCCTTTATGACCTGTGCGATTTCTCCCAGGAGCACAGGATCAGAGAACGGAGATACTTTCGCCACAAGGCAGGGTGCATTCTCGGTTATCTCCCAGAGCGTTGCGTCTCCCACCAATGTAAGGATCTCCATTACGAGTCCTGGGTCAAAACAAGCAATCCGCTTTTGTTTGCCGCCTTGCCAGACGTTAGGGCATCCGAGGTTGACCTCAACCATGTCCGCGCCTCCCTGGACAGCAAGCGCAGCAAGTTTTGCGTACTCTTCTGGCGTGAATCCTGCTATACTCACCCCGAAAGTTTTGCTGGCTCTGTGCACCACGTCTGCCATACCGGAGAGGTTCTCCTCGTAGTAGGGAATCCCTCCGTTCGGGAGACCCAGAGAGTTTAGTGAGAACTGTCCTGGGGTTGAATGATACACATCCCCCTGGTTTCCAGGGCGGGGCTCTACAGTAATAGAGCCGACCGTCACCACTGCAACTGGCGTTCTCGAAAGGTCCACGACCTCTTCCAGGGTTTTGCACCTGGGGCCTGCCGCGTTCATGATCGGATGTTCGAGTGTGCCGAGTCCGAAAATCCTAGTCTTGAGTCCCATGTCTTGCCTCCCAGCCATTAGCTTGATGACTTAACTGAGCAATAAGGTCTGCCATTCTTATATCAGCAGAATTCCTTGATGTCAAAGCGCTTTTCCTGGTACAATAGCCAATATGCGAAAATGGCTGAAGGAAAAAAATATTTCACTGGGACTCGTTTTTTTGTTTGCGAGCGCGTTGGTGCTCGTGGACGAACTGTACCGTGAGGGGTATCTTTTTGATTTTTCCGATCTTTTTGTGTTCCGCCTCACCCACGAGAAGCTTTTTACCCTTTTGTTCTTAGGAGGTCTGTATACCCAGTTCAAAAACCGAAATGGCGGGAAATCCTGAAAAAGGAAAATTTCTGGGAGACATGGTGTATGGTGCCACTGACGGCACTGTGACCACCTTTGCCATAGTGGCAGCCGCAGTAGGCGCTTCGCTCCCCGCCGCAGTGGTTATTATTTTAGGTCTTGCAAATCTGGTTGCAGACGGATTTTCTATGGGTGCCTCGAACTTTCTCGGAAGGAGGTCAGAAGGAGCGCTGGCTAGGTTGGAAAAGAACTTAGTTATTCCGTTCCAGCATGGATTAGCAACATTTATCGCTTTTACGATCGCGGGATTCATTCCCTTGATTCCGTATCTCGTTCAGGCGGGGCAAAACGGAAACCAGTTCGTTGTTTCAGCAATACTCGCAGGGGTAACTTTTTTTGGAGTAGGAACCGCGCGTGCCTTGGTTACCGCGGAGCGATTCTGGGTTTCTGGCCTTGAGATTTTCTTGGTAGGCGGAGCTGCTTCTATGGTTGCGTATGGAATTGGGCGGCTCGTAAAAACAATATTTGGTATTGTTATCTAATGGAACTTTCTATACTCATCGCGGGATTCGGAGGAGGAGCCATACGGGGCTTGGTTGGGTTTGTGAAGCATCAGTATTCATACAAAGAAGTAAAGTTCAACGTGCCCTACTTCTTTTTCATGATGTTTTTGTCGGGAGTAGTGGGCGTCACGGTTGCCTCGGCGGTAAGCAAAACCGGGTTCGTGTTTTTTGGAGGTTCCGGGCTCACTGGCTTGACTCCCGCCCTGGCCCTCATTGTGGGATACGCGGGCGGAGATTTTTTGGAGAATATCTATAAGATTATCATGAGAAAGCCGTGACGCTCGACTACTTTAAACAGAAATATGGCCACGAGGTTGAAGGGCTGTGGGTTCCGAGGGTGACTGCGGTCACCGGCTTTGTTTCAAAAGGAAACGGATTCTGGAACAGGGGAAGCGCAGACTGGGGAACATTAGTTCATCAGTCTGTTGCATCCCTTCTTAAGGGAGAAAAAGGAGAACCGCAAGAGAGCGTGATGCCTTCTATTCAAGCGTTTTCCAAGTGGCAGAAAGCGCATCATTTTGAAATTGAGAGCATTGAAGAAGTTGAGAAAAAAGTGTTCGACAGGGAAAACCTGTACGCAGGCACGGTGGATATTATTGGGAGAGTAAAAGGCAAAAAAGGCATCATTGATCTAAAAACGAGCAGCGAGATACGCCAGGAGCACTCGCTGCAGACCGCGGCCTACTTTGCGGCATACAATAGCGGGAGCACGAAAGAAAAATGCGAGACGAGATGGATATTGCGCATTGAGCAGTACGAAGAGTGCAAAGGGTGTTTTGCCAAAAAGAAAACAAAGGTGAGTGGAGGGAATCCCTTTTGCAATCACGTGTGGGGAGGGCCCAAGAGCGAGCTTGAGTTTAAGGAGCTTGAGAACCAAGCGCATGACTTGGAGGCATTTTTGTCTGCAAAAGAACTCTGGGAGTGGTACAACCGGGAATGGCTGAACCAGATCCCAAACTACCCGAAGAAACTTTCTCAAAAAGTTCTCATCTAAAACTTCAATGAAGTTTGTTGCAGATTTTCATATCCACTCCCGGTTTGCGAGAGCAACTTCTAAAGCCATGACTTTGGAGAATTTGGATAAGTGGGCTGCGGTTAAGGGCATTAAAGTCATGGGCACGGGAGACTTCACGCACCCCGTGTGGTTCCAGGAGCTCAAAGAGGGCTTGGAAGAAGCTGAACCTGGACTGTATAAACTGAAAGCCCTGAACCGCAGTGAAGGGCTGAAAGGCAAGGAAACCCAAACAAGATTCATTCTCTCGTGTGAGATAAGTTGCATTTATTCCAAAAAAGGAGCGGTACGCAGGGTGCACTTGGTTTTGCTCGCCCCTTCTTTTGCGGCTGTTGAAAAAATCAACACGCGTTTGGGCTGGGTGGGGAACTTACGGTCTGATGGCAGGCCGATCATTGGTATTGATGCGAAAGAAGTTGCCAAGATTGCTTTCGACGCAGACCCTAATTGCATGGTGGTACCTGCTCATGTTTGGACTCCATGGTTCGCGGTGTTTGGTTCAAAATCAGGATTCAACTCCTTGGAAGAATGCTTTGACGAATACACTAAGTACATCTTTGCGATTGAAACGGGCTTATCTTCAGACCCTGCGATGAACTGGAGGTTGTCTGCTTTAGACAAGATTTCGCTTATCAGTAACTCAGATTCCCATTCGTTGGAGAAAATAGGGAGGGAAGCGAATGTTTTCGATACCGATATGAGTTATCAGGCGATACTCGACACGCTCAAAGCAAAAGACCCCAAGCGTTTTTTGTTCACTGTTGAGTTTTTCCCCGAAGAGGGAAAGTACCACTATGACGGGCACCGTTTGTGTGGAGTGAGCATGGCTCCAGCAGAATCGAAGAAGAACAATAATCTATGTCCCAAGTGTAAAAAACCATTGGTTATTGGCGTCCTTAATCGCGTGGAAGAGTTGGCAGACAGGCCCGAGGGATTTAAGCCAGAGAACGCAGTTCCATTCAAAAGCTTAATTCCTTTGGAAGAGATTGTTGCGGACGTATTAGGAGTGGGAGTTGGGACCAAGCGCTCTCGTGAAGAATACCAAAAACTCATCGAGCGCTTTGGAAACGAGTTCGCGGTGCTTCTCGATGCCTCCGCGAGCGACTTGCAGTCTGCAACTTTGCCGGAAGTTGCAGAAGGCATAAAAAGAGTTCGTGAAGGAAGGGTAGTTATTGATCCAGGGTATGATGGGGAGTATGGAAAGATCAAGATCTTTCCAGAAAACGAACCAAAAATCTTCAACATCCAGAAATCTTTGTTTTAAAATATGCAAAGGGCTTGACAATCCTGTTTGAGAGAGTAGAATAAAGTTCCAAAGGGGAGGTAATTCATAACCCACATGACAAGCAACACGATTTATTCATTCTGTAAAGGATTGGTTTCTACCTTGCAATACAGGCATCGCCGGGTTTGATTGGTTTCCTCCTCGTTTCCCTTCGTAAATCAGCAAACCTGGCTTCAGAAAGCCAGGTTTGTGCGTAAAAGAGTCAAAACATATGCCAGAGACTAAATTTCATCTAACAAAACAAGGGTTAAAGCGAATTAAGGAGGAGTATGAAAGACTCCTGGGTTTTCGCGATATGAAGGCTAAAAGTGAGGTGCCTTCTATTTGGCATTCTGAAGACGTGAACCCCGAGTACCTTGCCTACCAAGAAGATTTGACGCTTTTGGAAGCGCGCATTGTTGAGTATGAAAGTATTATTAAAAATGCGGAACTAATTACTACTCCTCCAAAAGGAAAACGCAATATTGTTTTTCTCGGAGCCAGGGTGACGGTTGCGGTGGATAACGGCCCGATTGATGAGTATGAAATAGTGGGAACCCTGGAAGCGAATCCTTCACTAGGTAAGATTTCTATAGAATCTCCCGTTGGGAGGGCGTTATTGGGGTTGAAAGTCGGAGACGAAATTGCCGTATCTTCTCCTAAGAAAACAATTTTTTGCGTCAAAAAAGTCCGGTATACTCTATAGTTTGTAGAGCCTGGTATCAGGGGCTTGTTGTTGTTCTAAAATTGTGGTAACCAAGGCTAACACCTTGGTCTTGCTTATGAAACATTTGAAAGTAGGGATCATCGGCCCCACGAACATGAGAAAGCTTACGCGGCTTACTGGAAAGCCGAAAAGCTTCTTTTTGAAAAAGGCAGAGGAACTCGGCAGGATATTGGCAATCCATGGCTGTGAATTGTGGGTTAATAGCGACGGTGGTATGCCTGGTACTGTTGCCCTTTCTTATAAAAAACACAAAGGGAAATCCCTTGTTGTTTTGTATCCCAGAAAAAGTGCTCCCTGGCCTAATAAGCATACCCAGCCTTATCGGAAAGTGGCAGATAGAGTTAGTATCCAGCCTAATTGGTTTTGGGCAAATTACGAGGTTGTTTCAGCTCCTGCCCTGTGTATTTGCGTGGGGCTCAGCGCGGGAACGTTAAGCGAGCTCGCATACATCAAATGGAATATTCAGTTTCAAAAAGGGAAGCTTAAAGACCTTGTGGTGATCGAAGAGCTTGTGAGGGGAAAAATATTGCCGCCAGAAATAGGGATTGAAGTACGTTCCATGGTTACGTACCTCAAAAAAGCCGAGAATTTGGATGCATTTCTCGAGAAGCTGTTGAAATGATAGACTAATACTATGAAGAAAACCCTTGAGTTTTTCAAAAAGATAGGCGAACTCAAAAATATTCAACGCCGCGGAGTCCTTTTTTACGGATTTAAAAATGCAGATACTGCAACCGACCATACATTTAGACTAGCAATAATGGCGTGGGTTTTCGGTTATGGGCGCAAATTAGACTTCGCAAAACTAGTGAAACTTGCATTGGTGCATGACATTTGCAAAGTGTACACGGGCGACATCACTCCCTATGAAGGGCTTTTTCCCAAGAACAAGAAGGGCGGATATCGGGTCGCATGGCGATGGCGCCGCCTTAGTTTACAGGAGAAACAGCGAAGATATAAAGAGAAGTTTCGAAAAGAGCTGCGCGCGCTCAAGAAGCTGACCTCAAAACTTCCAGAGGATATTCGGAAAGACATAATTGAAAGCTGGCTCGATTATCAGAAGCTTGAAAGCCATGAAGCGAAATTTATGGAACAACTTGATCGGGCAGAGAATCTTCTGGAGGCATTGGAGAGTTGGGAACAGGATAAAAAGTTCCCAACTCTTCCCTGGTGGGAGCATGCGGACGAGGTTATCCATGATAAAGCCCTCCTTGACTTTTTGGAGGAAATCGAGCAAGAAGAGATAGGGAAGAAAAAGGCAAAATAGTACCTTGCTAGAAGGGAGGTGATATCCATGGCTCTGCAAGTGAGCATCATCGGGCCTACAAACCTTGGGGCTCTGAGTAGACGTCTCGGAAAGCCCCCGGAGCTTTTCCAAGAGTGGGCGTTGTTCGTTGGTCGTGCCCTTGCAGAACATGGGTGTGACCTTTGGACAAACGGGGGCGAGGGTATGCTTGCCGCGGTACCGAGCGCGTATAAAGAGGCTGGCGGTCGGCTGTGGACTGTCATTCTGCCCAAGCGGCCAATTCGTTGGCCGAATTATCACGTGCTTCCGTACGCCGACAAGGCAGATGCGGTGCGTTGGGAGGAAACATGGGATGATGCCAACAATGCCACCGTTACGATTCCTTCTCTTTGCGTGTGTATGGGATTGTCCGCTGGAACAGACGGGGAGATAAGTGACGCGGTCTGGGACATCCGGTTTCCTAGCCCACGAGTTAACCTCAAAATGCTGGTTGCTGTTTCGGATCTGCTCGTGGGCGGAAAATTGCACCCAGAGTTTGAGGAAGAGCTTGAGCCCAAGCTTGTGTATCTTACACGAAGAGAGGATCTCGCGTCGATTATCGTGAGGCTCCAATAGGAGTCGTTTCAGTAATGAGACGACTCTTTTTCTTACAATGAAATTATCAGAAGAATCTGGTAAAATGCAGGTATGAAGAACCAAGAAATCGCGAAGATTTTGTACAATATGGCCACATACTTGGCTATGGAAGATGTTCCGTTCAAGCCCCAGGCGTATGAACGGGCTGCCATGGCTTTGGAATCCTTGGGAGAAGACGTTGAGGGTTTATATAAAAAAGAAGGAATGAAGGGTTTGGAGAAAATTCCAGGAGTGGGTAGAGGCATTGCGGAGAAAATAGAGGAGTATCTCAAAACAGACAAGGTGAAGGAGTATGAGAAGATGCGAAAAACAATGCCCGTGAATATGGACGAACTTGGCTTGGTTGAAGGCATTGGACCCAAAATGATGCGTGACCTGTGGAAGCATTTGAAGGTGAAAGACCTCAAAACCCTGGAAGCAGCAGCCAAAGTAGGCAAGATACAAAAGCTCCCGCATTTTGGCTTGAAAACCGAACAGAATATTCTGAACGGCATTGCATTCGCGAAGAAATCCAAAGGAAGGTGGCTTCTTGGAACCATATATCCCTACATGGAAGAAATCGTTGCGCTTCTTAAAGATTCGAACCTTGTGAAAGAGGCAGTTGCGGCAGGTTCTATACGTCGAATGAAAGAAACTATTGGAGACGTGGATATCCTTGTCACTACGAAGAAGCCCAAGGAAATCATTGAGTACTTTCTTTCTCACATGAAGTACAGCAAGCTTTGGGGCAAGGGGCCTACCAAGGTTTCTTTGCGCACCTTGCAGGGCTTTGATATTGACGTGCGAGTGCTTGACGAAGAGGTGTTCGGGGTAGGGCTTCAGTACTTTACGGGCTCCAAAGAACACAACGTAAAACTAAGGACCCATGCGATTCAAAAAGGGTACAAGCTCTCTGAGTACGGTCTTTTTAAAGGAAAGAAACGGATTGCCTGCAAAACAGAAGAAGAAGTATATAAGGCTTTGGGCATGCCATATATCGAGCCCGAAATGCGCGAAGACACGGGAGAGATCGAAGCTGCCCTCCGGGGCAAGCTTCCCAAAGTCATTGGGTATGACTCTTTGAAAGGGGACTTGCAGGTACAGACCGATTGGAGTGACGGGAACAACTCCATTGAAGAAATGGCAAAAGAAGCAAAAGCCCAGGGCCTGGAATATATCGCCATTACCGATCACACAAGAGATCTGGCAATGACCGGAGGGTCAGATGAGAAAAAACTGCTGCGCCAAATGGCGGCCATAGACAAGCTCAACAGGAAGATTTCGGGGATAAAGATCCTCAAAGGGGCTGAAGTGAATATCAGGAGAGACGGAACGCTGGATATCGCGAACGAAGTCCTCGCGAAGCTCGACGTGGTGGGAGTTTCTGTGCACACGCTTTTCAAAATGACCCAGAAAGACATGACTGAACGAATTATTCGCGCCATACGAAACCCTCACGTGGATATTCTGTTCCATCCCACGGGCCGCCTCATTCACGAGCGCGAACCCTATGCCCTTGATATGGATGCTCTTATCAAGGAAGCAAGGAAAACAGGCACTGTTTTGGAGGCCAACGCTTCTCCCAGGCGCCTGGACTTGAAAGACACGGATATTAAAAAAGCGGTTCAAGCAGGAGTAAAGCTCTCCATTGATTCAGACAGCCATCGTAAAGAACACTTTCGTTTTTTAAAGTTCGGCATTGCTCAAGCACGAAGGGGATGGGTGGAAAAAAACGATGTAATCAACGCGCTTTCGTTTAACCGCTTGCTTGACATATTGGCGCGCAAACGATAGCGTGCAGGAATATGCCAAGAGAATTATCAGCAGGTTCGCTCGTATTTCGGGTTGAAGACGCAAAACCTTTTTTTCTTTTACTCCATTATCCAGGCCGCAGGAGAAGCGGGAAGGGGTATTGGGATTTTCCCAAAGGACACGTGGAAGGCCAGGAAACCGAAGAGCAGACCGTGAGAAGAGAAGTTGCCGAAGAAACAGGCATTCATGATTTGGAGTTCAAGCGGGGTTTTCGCCAAACCATCAGGTACTTTTTCCAAACGCAGGAAGGAAGGATTTTCAAGGTGGTTATTTTCTACCTTGCCCAAACAAAAACAAAGGACGTGAAAGTGTCCTTTGAGCACACGGGATACCAGTGGGCAACCTTTGGAGAGGCGATGAGCCAGTTGAAGTTCAACAACGCGAAAATTCTTCTCAACAAAGCAAACCAGTTTCTTTCGAGGGAACCCCCAACTAAGATTTCTGAGTGACTTTTTCAACAACTTTCTCAAAGACCGCGGGCTTTTCCTTGGCGAGCAAGGATAGGGTTTTGCGGTCGAGCCCGATGTTTTGTTTCTTCAACAGGTTCGCGAACTTGCTCCAAGAAAGCCCCTTTGTTTTAAGGGCTGCTCCCAGGTTTGCGGTCCACAGCTGGCGGAAACTTCGCTTTTTCGCCTTGCGGTCGCGGAACTGGTAGGTCCACGCTTTAAGCATGGCTTCGTTTGCCATGCGGAACTTCGTCTTTCTTCCCCAGCGGAACCCTTTGGTGTGGCGCAGGAGATGCTGCCTTCTTTTGTGGGCAATGGTGCCTCGTTTAACGCGTGCCATATATTAAAACTTAAGCATGTGTTTAATTGCTTTTGCTTCGGGTCCCGAAATCTCGATCCAGCGCCTCAGTTTTCTGATCTTTTTCCCGGTTTCCTTTGCCAAGCCGTGGTCCTGTCCAACGGGTCTTCGCAATACCTTCCCGTTCTTCGTGATTTTGAACCGCTTGGAGATAGATTTTCTTGTTTTCAGTTTCATGTTATTTCTTCGTGATAATGAGTGAGAGGCCTGAGGGCTCCATTTTGGGCGGCCGCTCCATGCGTATTTCCATTGATTGCTTTACCATTTCAAGGAAAATGCCAACCTTCTCTTCTGCGAACCTGCCCATGGCTTTTTCCCGGCCGCGCAGCCGCATTGCGACCCGCACGGTGTCACCCCGCTTCAGGAACTGTAGGGCTTTCTTTGTTCGCGTCTCCATGTCGTGGGGAGATATTGCGAGCGTAAGCCGTATCTCTTTTAGGTCACCCCCTTTTTGCTTCCCTTCTTTCCGTTCTTTTTTGCCAAGCTGGTAGAGGTACTTTCCGTACTCTG